>CALQJO020000025.1 GCA_943330915.2 Rhodoferax sp. OV413
CGTCGAGAACTGGCTGCCTCTGCTGCAATATTTATCGCCAGCGTGGTCTGCGCCAGTTGCACAAACCCAGGCATACGCGCCCGATAAAACGGATTGTCCTGAGTCAATTGCACCAAAGTACCGTCAGGTTCCCGGAACTCGAGTGTGCTGCTATCGGCTGATATAAAACTGCTCAGATCGATCATGTCACCCACCAGATACGCGCGCTCACGTTGTGGCGGTTGAATCAGATACGTCAGCACTTCATGTACAAACGGCAGATACAAACCCTGAAGCGGAAAGTTACTCCACGCCAGATCCATGGAAGAGCTCAGCAGCATACTGCGCCCCTCGCCTGACCGAGCTTCCACCAGCATGGCTGAGCCATTATCAAAACGCATTAACACATCGGCCTCAGGAACCGGCTCCGTCAGCCAGTAGCCCTGAAAACGGGCTCCAAAGTCGACATTGAGTGCACGCAGCGCAGGGTGACGGCGATCCACATCCGCAATCAGCTGGTAATCATTGCTTGCCAACTCTTCGGAGGAGATCAGTGTGGCAGGCGTAATGTCTGCAAAACTTGCATTAAACTCGCCTGCTGTTACCCGATTACCAGGCGCAAGCAACAACGCGCCGCCTTCGGTCACGAAGGTCTGCAGCTCAGCAAGCAGCCGATTGTCTTGCAACGATGTATTTAACAACACCACCGCATCATGTTCGCGAATCTGCGGCACCGTCAGTGCGTCGGCCGTCACTGAGGTGACATCAAAGGGGGAATTTTCCAGACCCTGCAACGCCAGCACAAACCAGTGCGCCTCGTCGTCATACCAGTCATTTGAAGGATCACCATTCACCACCAGCACCCGCATACGCGGCAGCACATCCAGTGAAAAGTACCAGCGATTATCGAGGTCTACATCATCACCAGACAGCACCAGCTCACCCGTGAACGCGCCGGTAGCGTCCAGATTTAATGGCAGATTGATCACTGCCTCAGAGCGTTCATTTAATTGCACCGGAATGCTGCCGGCGTTATTGCCAACCACATCGTCTCCCGCCTGTGAACGCAGACTCAACGACAGATTACCGCGATCCAGAAACACATTGCCGGTGCTGCGCACTCTGGCGAGCACCTCATAATCTGTTTGATTCTCCAGCAATTGCTGCGGCGAGCGCACATCGGTGAGGCTCAGGTTGCTGCTGCGCTCGTCGCCCACGTCGATTGGCAAAAAGCCTGTACCGGCCGCCAGCATCCAGCCGCCCTGATCGACTGACTGCCCCTCATCACTGACCAGCGCATCACTGTCGAGCCCTGAGGCCTTGAAGTCTGAAATCATCACGATCTGGCGCTGCTGATGTTGTGACTGTGCCAGCATGTCATCCGCTTGCTGCAAGCTTGGATAAAAGCGTACACGATCGTAACCCGGCTCATCTAAATTATTAATAAATACCCGTAAGTTATCGATATCATTGCTTAACTCGCGAACCGAGAGTGTGCCATCGGCGAAGGTCAGCACCGCGGCTTCATCACCGGCATTAAGGCCGTCCAGCACTTGCAGCGCTTGCGCTTTGGCGCGCTCAAAACGCTCACCAACACGCATACTCAGCGAGGTATCCAGCAAAATGGCCACCGATCTCGGCTCAGCATCCATGAGACGGGCCATGCCGCCCTGAAACAGCAGCGGCCGGGCAAACGCCAGCACCAACAGGCAGATCAGGGCCGCACGCATCAATAGCAATAACCACTGCTGAATCTGCTGGAACAGGATCAGTTTTTTGGTGGTCTGTTTGACAAAGCGCAAGGTGCCAAACATTACCTTGGGCGGGTTCTCGCGGCGAATCAGGTGAATGGCAATAGGGATGGCGGCTGCCAACAGTCCCAATAAAAACAAAGGGGTAAGGAAACCCATTTATGAGCTCCTGGTCCGGCGGGACAAATACGAGGCCAGCGCCTTGTCTAAGGGCTGCGAGGTGTCCAGCAGACAATAATCCACGCCGCTGCTCTGACATTTCTTTTTGCAGTCATCAAGGTAACGCTGCAAATTTTCCAGGTAGGCGTTGCGGATGGCCTGCGGTGAAGTGATGTGGGTTTCTGCGCTTTCCATATCCACAAACTCAGTGGATTCATTAAAGTTGAAATGCAACTCCTGATTATCCAGCACGTGAAACACAATCACTTCATTGCCCATGGCGCGCAACTGCATCAGCGTCTTGATCGTGGCCTGCTCGTCCTCGAGCATGTCACTGATCAGAATCACCAGACTTTTCTGATTGAGCGTCATCGCCAGTTCGCTCAACGGCCGCACGCTGTTGGTCTGCCCACCCGCCTGTAATTCATGCAGGCTGCGCAGAATACGTATCAGATGCACCTGGCGTGCCTTGGCAGGAATATAGTCCTTAATTTTGTCATCAAAGGTTATCAAGCCTACGGCATCACGCTGGCGCATAATAAAGTACGCCAGCGCGGAGGCCAGCGTGCGCCCGTAATCGAGTTTGCTCATGGATGCAGAGGCATAAGCCATGGAGGCGCTACTGTCGAGCAGGATGTAACAACGAACGTTGGTTTCATCTTCGTACTGTTTGATATACATCTTGTCCGAGCGGCCGTAGAGCTTCCAGTCCACATGGCGCATATCGTCACCACGGATGTAGTGGCGATAATCCGTGAACTCCACACTAAAACCACGCTTGGGGCTTTTGTGCAGACCAGCAATAAATCCTTCCACAATCACTCGGGCCCGCATCTCGAGATTATCGAGGGTAGCAAGCACAGACGGATCGATAAAATTCGTGCTTTGCGTCATGTTATGCGCCTGGCGCGCGCACAGTATCGAGTACGCGGCGTATCAGTTCATCCGTGGTGATACGCTCAGCTTCAGCGTGGAAATTAAGTTGCAAGCGGTGACGCAGTATAGAGGGCGCCAACGCACGGATATCATTAAACGACACATTGTAGCGGCCATGCAGCAGCGCCCTGACTTTACCGGCGAGCACCAGATTCTGTGATGCACGGATACCGGCGCCCCAGGTTACCCAGTCTTTGACAAACTGCGGCGATGCCGGGCTTTGTGGTCGGGTTGCATGCACCAGATGCACGGCGTATTGCACCACGGCCTGTGCAGCCGGCACTTGGCGTGCTATGCGTTGGAAAGCCAGAATATCGTCACCACTGAGCGGGTGGGATACGGTGCGATCGACCACACGGGTAGTACTGCTGACCACCTGCACCTCCTCTTCTTCGGTCAGATAACCCAACTCCATCTTGAACATAAACCGATCAAGCTGGGCTTCCGGCAGCGGGTAGGTGCCCTCAAGTTCGATGGGGTTTTGAGTTGCCAGCACAAAAAATGGGCTGGACATTTTATGGGTGACACCGGCGGCGGTGACCTGCCGCTCTTCCATCGCCTCCAGCAGCGACGACTGGGTTTTGGGTGGTGTACGGTTGATTTCGTCAGCCAGCAGGATATTGGTAAAAATCGGGCCTTTAACAAATACCAGTTTGCGCCGGCCATCACTTTCTTCAACAATTTCAGAACCCACCACATCGGAGGGCATCAGATCCGGGGTGAACTGAATACGACTGAAATTCAACTGCAGAATGTCAGCGACCGTTTTGATCAACAGCGTCTTTGCCAGACCCGGCACCCCTGTCACCAGACAATGCCCGCCAGCAAACAGCGCAATCAGCAGCTCCTCAATGACCGAATCCTGACCCACAATAACCTTGCGGATTTCGTGCACCATCTGGTCACGACCCAACTGCATCTTTCTGACCAGCGCCAGATCGTCATGGTCTTCCAGACCGGCTACCGGGGTGTCATTAATGATGTGGGTGTCTGTCATATGTGTGTCCTGTAAATTTAATGTGTGTAAGCGTAAATCAGATAATTGATACCCAGCCGATAAGCCTGGTTGGTCATTTCTGTGGGATACATTTCCAGAAACGTATGTTCCCAGCCATCACCCATGTCGGAGTTAAAGTTGGCCACCAGCATGACGCGTCCCAGATCATCCAGAATGGCATGAACGGATGGCGGATACCGCGGGTCGTTTAAGGTAACGCTGCCATAGTCCCAGGTCACTGCGCGGCCCGGCACCTGCGGCACTTCCTCAATGTCATAAAACATGCGGAAAACTTCGTGATTCATGTCCAGCTTGACCAATTGCCGGTCAGGGAAGATTTTGGTGATTTCGATCAGAAAATCCTGAAAATGGGCTTCCCCCCAGAAATCATCCAGCATCACAAACCCACCGCGGTGCATAAACTCGCGCAAGACTTCAACTTCCTGGGGATTAAAGTTCGGGCCGGTGCGCATACTGCCAATCGGCACACGCTTCATGGTCATGTATAAAAATGTGTGCTCAAACAACTCAGGATCCGTCAGATCGATCCAGCGCGGACTGGTGGTGTCGGTATCGATAAACGTATAACGCTGCACGCCGCGCATAAAGTTCTGCTCGGCATCCGGATAATCCGTTTCCCACCATCCACCCCGCGGCCCGCCGCGGCCTGCAGGATAGTTCTCGTAGCGACCGCGCACCCAGGTGAACTCAGGACGGTTGGCCTGCCCCGTCTGAGCTCTGCCTTGTCCCTGCCCCTGTGTCGCCAGACCCTCGCGCAGACGACGGATATCAAACTCTTGCGGGAAGGCCATGCCGTCACGCGGCCGGGTCTGAGGCACAGGCACTGGCGGCAAACTGACATCCGGCGCTCTGATTTCTCGTGGGGGTGGAGGCTGTAATGGCTCCACCTGAGCAAACACAACAGCCGGCAACAAGGTCATGGTCAGCAAGATGCTGACCATGATCACTGCCTGTGGGCTGCTGCAGTACTTGCTCATGGCTGGGTGATCACCTCTGACGACTGACCACTGCGCTCAACCGCTCTGAGCAGAATGTCTTGCGCGCGCTGGTAGCCCGGCGCGGTTTCCAGTGCCCGCAGCACGGTCAGACGCGCCTGATCGAGCTGCTGGTTATCCAGATAAGCCCCTGCCAGATTGGTTCGCGCATCTACCGGATCACTTTGATCCAGCATCACCAGCACTTCGAACTCCCGGACAGCACGGCCGGTATCGCCTAATTGCTGCGCCAGTTGGGCGCCGCTGCGGTGAATCTGCGGTTCATACGGATCGACCGCCAACGCACGACTCAGATAATAATCGGCTTGCCCGGTATCACCCGCCGCCAGTGCAGCCTCAGCGAGCTTAAGGGCAGAGGCGTAATCGTGTTGCTGGTTTTGCAGCATCACGGCGAGCTGCGCCATCATCGCCTCGGTGTTGCCTTGCGCTTCATAAATCTGTGCCAACACCAGTGACGGGCTGGGGTAACCGGAATAATCTGGCAAAATCCCCTGCGCCGTTTGCAGATGGAAAATGGCTTCGTCATAAGCAGCCTCACGGAACAGCACAATGCCCAGTTGCAAATGCGCCTGGAAATCACGCGGCTGCTGCTCAACACGACCGCGCATGTGCTGCTTCAAAGACTCGTTGTTATACAGTTCCGCCAGCACCGCGCTGTTGTTTTCGCGCACCCCATGGCCGTGCCCTGCACCCTCGTCGTCGCTGTCCTCAACGTGAACATACACATTGATCTGATCAACGCGCTGCTGAATCCAGTCGCGGAATCCATTATCAAAACTGACCATATCCATCTCAAACACATTGGCAAACATCTCACTCTCGTCGCGGATGTATGCGTATTCCATAATCAGTTCGCGCAGCTTTTCAAAACCGTACTGTTCGGCAATATACTCGACCACCAGGTACGACTGAAAGTAGGCAAAACTCAGATCTGCGTTGCTGTTGGCACCGGTAAAACCCTCATTGAGATTGGACACCGGCAACAGTTGCCCCTGCTCCACAGCGCGCACCAGTTCCAGTCCAAGCCGGCGGCCCCATTCCGGACGCGCCTGACGCTCCTCCCAGGTGGAAATGCCCTCCGATAACCAGCGTGGCATGCGGTTCTGAGTCATTTGCAAGGTGAATACATGGACCAGTTCATGCCAGAGGATCTCTTGCCAGTTGGCACTGAGCGTATCCGGGGAAATCAGCGTCACCACTTTGCCAAAACAAATGCCCACCAGCGGCCCGATATCCGGCAGTCCGACTGACCTGACCGCAAAGTCTTCCGTGCGCTCGAATACCTGAATCACGACAGGCACTTCCGGTTCAAACTGATACTTCTCAACAAGATTCTGCCAACTCTCTTCCAGCAGGGGCGCCATGTACGGCCACAACACCTGTGCATCACGGTGACTCATGTTGACGCGGAAATGTTCGGTTTCCAGTGTTGCGTAACCTTCCAGCACATCAAACACCTGCAACATGTTCGAGGTCATCACATTAAAGGGATCGTTATCAAAGGCCATTTCCAGATGCTGTTTGCCTTCAACCTCCTCCCCAAGTCGCACCAGATTGCCGCCCAACACCGTGTGGGCATGCCAGTTATTCGGGTCACGGGCAATGGCCCTGCGCGCATAAGCAACCGCTTCAGTGAAGCGATAGTTGTTGCCGAGATAATCTGCAACGCCGGCAAAAAATTCCGAACTCTCCGGGCTGAAGGCATTCACACGCTGCAAAAGCGCATCAAATGCTGGCATGTCGTCATTAATGGCTGCCAGCGCCGCCAGTGACGACAAGGCAGTCACCGACTCCGGATTGACAGCCAGCGCCTTATCCAGGTAATCACGGCCAGTGTCCTGCTGGTAGTTGCGCACCATCAATAACCCGTAGGTCTCCAGCGCCGCAACATCCCGGGCATTGACTTCCAGACTCATGGCCAGATAACGCTCGGGGCTACTGATGCGCGCCATGCCTGTCAGCGCGGGCGTATATCGACGGTTGATGGTCAGCGCAAGGTTGTAGTTGGTCTCAGCGTCGGCGTCATTGAACTTTTCCTGAAACAGATCGCCCCACAAGGTCAATGCTTCCAGATTATTGGAATCCAGACGCACGGCTTCCGCAAACAAGGCATTGGCATCATGAAATTCGTCAAGTTTCCACGCGGCCAGCGCCACCATCCCCACGTCGGCGGAATCAAACACCAAACCACTGTCGTAGCGCGCCAGCGCAGCATTGAATTGCACCGCGGCTTCGTCCAGTTCTCCGCGCAAGTCCAGAACCAGACCATACTGCACCAACGTACGCACCGGTGGATTCAACTGTCCCGCCACCACCTGCGCCAGCAGTTCCTGTGCCTCGGCGGAACGTCCCGTCATGCGATAAAGTTCAGCCAGTTGCGTGGCCGCCAACGGACTGGCTGCCGGATCACGCACCAGTGCCCTCACCGCTGCAATCGCCTGATCGTACTGACCGGTCATGGCCATGGCTTTGCTCAATCCCAGTGCCGCCTGCTCACGCCAGGCATCCTCACGCACTGAATTAAATGCTTCAATGGCGCCGAGATATGAGCCTCTCAGCAACAATTCATTGCCACGTGTCAGATTATCCAGCGCTGACAACTCTACCGGCTGCGCCCAGCCAGCGTTAATCAGGCTCAGGTTGAACTGAGTACCGGGGATTTCAACATCAGAGACCGGCAGCACAGACAACATGCACAGTCCGGCGATCGCGGCACTGCGGTGAACCACACGCCTTAACACCGCGCGTTCTGACGTGAGTAGACGGGAAACATCAGGGTAATTCATTGTATCTCCTCGTTCGGGTAGCCAGATCAATCAACAAGGCTTCCAGCCGTTTCCAATAGTCCTCTTCCAGATAATTCACTTTCTGATTGCGCAGGATAAATATCTCACGCTCGATGCTCTGCATTTCGGCAGTCAAGCGCAGCGCTTCTGCGGAGGTTTTTTGTGTGCCGGCACTGATGACATTGATGTAAGCGATTTCCGCGAGCAGACCATCGGGCTGGCCTGTGCCCGGTTCGCGGGAAAACAGGCCGTCACCCGAATCATCCAGCACTGCATTTTCCGTCGATAACCTGTCCTGATCGCGGTACCACTGTGACACCTGACCGCTGGCATAATTAAACACTTCAAGCACTGAGACGCGGGCGTTTCTGTCAATATCGGCGCGTTTTTGCTGCAATGCAGTGACCAGAAAACCTCCAAACAGCGGGTCATATCGTTCTGCAGCGGAGCGCGTTGCCGACACCACAACGCGTCCTAACCCAGCGAGTTCGCGGGAAA
Source organism: Rhodoferax sp. OV413 (assembly GCA_943330915.2). Lineage (GTDB taxonomy): Bacteria > Pseudomonadota > Gammaproteobacteria > Pseudomonadales > Pseudohongiellaceae > Pseudohongiella. Next base: position 8,123 of record CALQJO020000025.1, read on the forward strand.
ATTCAAAACTGGCACTGGTTGTGTTGAACATCACCATGTCGATGCCGGTTAATGGTGACAGCATGTCTGCCAATTCGCTGCCGGTCATATCAGGCCCAACATTGTTAAATTTGGCATCCCCGAAGGTACTGGAGCCGTGACCAAACAGGAACACCGTCAACTGGTCACCCGCGTTACTGCGGCTGCGGATGCGCTCGATGGCGGCTTCAATATCTGCAACCCGCGACCCACCACTGACAATAGATGCCGCATTTCCAACATTGCTGCCGTCATCGATCAACAATTCAATGGCATCGCTGTCATAACCGTAGTCTTCACGCAGGCTGGCATGCAGATCGGTCACCCAACCGCGCAGCCGCGAGCGGATCTCATCATTGGCAGAGGCTCCCACAATGATGAGTGCAAATTTGCTGTTCTGCGGCGTTTGCTGGAACCATGGCGTGTCTTCAGAGCCGGAGCCGGACTGACCAACGGGTTGCTCTGTCTGAGCAAAGACACTACCGCACCAGAGCAGCACCGAAACAAGCAACAGTTGAAAAGCGCGCATCATGACAACCCCCGATAGCGCCGCGCCATCCAGTCCATACACATCAGCGCAATCAGCAGGATCAATAGCCAGGGACGATCCCAAAGATCTTCCTGAACTTCGCGGGAATAAGCGCCGGGCACATGATCGATATCGTTGATCAGTTGCCGGGCTGCTGAGAGGTCGTAATAGCGACCACCGCCGCTGTCGGCAATGCGGGACAACATACCGGTATCGCGCCCGGCATTATTAAATTCTCTTAATGACGGGGTCACCACAAACGCCGCCGGTTTTTCAGTCTCAAGACCGCTACCGGCAGCACTGGCCACATCAACCAGCACCCGATAAACACCCTCGTCGCTGGCCTCAAAGCGGCTGACATACGTGCCGTCCTGATTGATGTCCCACTCCATGGCAATATCAACGGCGTTGCCCAGTGGGTCAGTACGTTGAATCCACAGCGAGGCATTGTTATCCGGCTCAAAACTGGCATCCAGCACCTTGACCGATACATTCACCGTGTCGCCTGCATGGTAGAACGGCTTATCAAATTGGATGCTGACCCTTTCCAAAGCGCCCTGCGCCAGCCAGCGCAGCATCTGCCGCCATAAACGCTCATGCGATTCGTCTTCAGCTGACATCAACATCTGCCAACGCCAGGTACTGGCAGTATTCATGCTCATGCTGCGGCCGCTGCCATAACGTTGAGTCGCCAGCACTGGCAAGGCCTGATTTTGATACTGCAAGGAAGGATGTTCCAGCAACACCGTTGCTCCGGGTTTAGCGCGTCCGGTCGCGTAAATGCCCTGCAAGGTCGGTAGTTCTGCCCACAGCCGCCGGTTAACCGCATCATCACTGTCAAGCCGCAGCAACTCTGAGAACTCACCTGCAGCCGTCAAACGCGGTGCAAACAGCTCACCGGTCGCATGAGACCCGCGACGGATTCCGCCTTGCAGATTAGCAGGCAGCAGATCTGAGCGGCTGAGGGTCAGCGGCAGAACATCGGCCACCACACTATCAACAAAGGCATCATCCAGCATGCCCGCAACCAGCAGGCCGCCGCCACGTTCAGATACAAACTCCTGCAGCGTCAACAATTGCTCATCGGTGAAAAAGTCACGGCCAATATCACCCAGAATCACCGCTTCATACTGATAGAGATCTTCAGCCGTGGTCGGAAATCCCCCGCTCAGTTCCAGCGCAGACGAAATACCCTGCCGGTAGAAGCGACCTGGCCCGGTTCGCAAATAAGACGCCAGACGCAGACTGCTGTCACTTTCGACTGCGCGGCGGATAAATTTGAATTCGTTGCGCGGGTGTCCATCCACATACAAAACGTTGAGCGGTGGTCGCTCGCTGTTGTCTACCAGAAATTGATAACGATTGTTCTGCAGCACAATTTCGCCATCGAGTTCATCGACCCGCAACTCGTAAAGAATGGGTTCCTTGCGTTCGGGACTGACTTCCAGCTCCACGCGGCGCGTGCCATCAGTGGCCAGCGTGATCTGTTGGGCAGAGACCTCGGTCTCGCCGTCCATGACCCGCAGCGTCAGCGCCTGACCAGTGTAGCCTTGATGATTCAAGTCAACCTGCACGTCAAAAACACTGTTGTCCAACAGGGTCTGTGATGCAGACACCGAGCTGATGCCCACATCACGCGGAATCAGTTCCTCGCCGACACCAACGGTAAACACCGGTATCTGGCGCACCGCAAAGTCGCGCGCACTGAGCAGAGGATCGGTGTCAGCATTATCTGCACCGTCACTGATCATCACCACAGCACTCAAGGGCAGACCACCTAGCTGCTCCGCTACCTGACGCATGGCTTGTTCGAGGCCGGAGGCATTACCTTGTGCAGTCAGATCCTCAGCACCACTGACCCGGCGAACGGTCTGGTTAAACGCAAATGTGCGTACCTGATAACGATCCGCCAGACCTTCAACAATACCGCCTGCGCCGTACAGCGCGTCCGCTACCGCCTGTTGGCGCGACTCAAAACCCGCAACATCGCCGATCTGCATACTGGCGGAGTCATCGACCAACACCGCCAGATAGGTTTCCTGCGGATTAACTTCGAAGGTGGTGATCACCGGACGCATCAGCAACAGCAATAACAACATCAGCACGGCAGACCGCAGCCCAATCAACAGGTTTTTCCAGCGGCGGGTGACAGGACGCGTGGTACGCCTGTACACAAACCAGACCAGAAGCGGAATCAGTAAAAACAGCACAACCGCAATGAATGGATGTGGCCCGTAAGCGAAGTCGAATCGACCATCACGAATAGCGTCCCAAACATAGGCATCCCAGAAAAAACTCATCGTTAATCTACTGACTCTCTCGTTTACTGCTTAAGGTTACTGCGATGTTTGATGACCGCATCTTATTCCGAGGGCGCCGTTTGTGTGGGCGATCCTGTCTCTGATAATGCCCGGTAGTACGACTCAACCAAGGATCGGTACTGATCAGGAATCTCCTCTTCGGACACACTGAACAACCGTTGGCTGATCTGGGCCATCTCCGCGCGCGCGCGCAGATCACTTTCCAGCTCAATCATGGGTTGCAACAAACCACGCAGCAGCTCAGGCTGATTCATAAACGCTTCAAGCGACTGGCTGCTGATTTCACTGCTGATCGAACGGGCATTACCCCACAGAGCCGCTTCGCCTTCTTCTGGAATGCCACCAGGCCCAACACGTTGCTGCGAGTTCAGCGGTCCGCTGGCCAGCTGCTGCGCCTGCTGACCGCGCTGACCCGCTTGCTGAGAGCCCGGCTGACCCGCTTGCTGATCTCCCTGCTGCAGCTGCTGCGCGAGTTGCTGCGCCAACTGCTGAGAGCGGGCCAACTGCTCACGCATTTGTGCAATGGACGCCTCACCGGATTGGCCGGCCTCGCGAGCATCAATTTCCTGCTGCAATTGCTCCAGCTGCTGACGCAGGGCGCTGGCGTCAGCCGCGGCCTGCATGACCGGATCCTGACCCGTAGCAGCCGGGGTCTGCGCGCCGGCACCGAGCGCCTGCAGGTTTCTGTCCAACTCGTTGAGTCCGTCTGCCACTTCCTGCTCAATATCAATGGCCAGATTCACCATGCCATTTCTTAATACGCGATTGGCGGTGTCCATCTGTTCGGTCAGCGGCAGGATCGCGCGATTGGCCTGCTGGGCCTGCGACAATAACTGCTGCTCCTCGTTGCTTGCGCGTGCGATGACAGCGCGCAGCATGCGCTCGATCTCAGCAAGTTCCTGGCGGTTACGCTCTTGTTGCTGCACCAGTTCCTGCACGCCCTCGGAGTTGCTGCTGGCTTGCCGCGTCTGCCCCAGTCCCTGCTCCTGCGCCAGTTGTTGCAACGACTGCTGAAGATCACGTTGTTGCTGAATCAGTTGCTGACCACGCTGTGCAATGTTTTGTGCCAGCTGATTGGCGGAATTCTGAGGCTGCTCTGCCATCTGGCGCTGTTGCTCACGCAGACTTTCCAGTGCGCGCTGACTTCGGGCGGCCGCCTGAGCCGGCGACTGCGCTTCAGCAGCTTCCTGCATCTGCTGCAACGCACGCTGCATCTGCTCATTGCTGGCCTGGCTATTGCTCTGCTGCCCGCCCTGCTGCTGAGAATTCTGTGCCTGTTGCATCTGCTGGCGCGTATTCATCTGCTGCTGCAGTTGCGCAAGTTCGCTCGACAGCTGCTCCTGCTCACGACGCAACCTTTCAAGCTCCCGGCGCCGCTGCTCTTCTTGCATGTCTTCCATACGCCGCGCCAGATTGCGCTGCGCGCGGGTCAGACTTTCCTGACGGCGGGCAAGCTCTTCAAGACGGCTGGTTTCCTCGGTGTTCTGTTGTTGGCCGCCACCGGCCTGACGTGGCGTTTCATAACGGTTCTCGTTCTGCCCCATCTCCATGTCAAACAGTTCGCGCAGATCTTCGCGCTCCTGTTGTCCACCGCCCCCGCCACCACCGCCGGCCTGCCGCTGGAAGTTAACGTCGGTACGGTTGATCTCGGCTTCAGCACGCAACACCATCTGCAGCGCTTGCTGCTCGGGCTGCATCGCCGTTGTTAACGCCTGCGCGTCGAGTTGTGTTGCCGCCAGATCCATCTGTTCAATCGCCCGCTGCAGGAAGGTCACCGCATTGGCAAAACTGTCATCCGCAAAATCAAGACGTTCTGACAAACGCTCAATGGACATGCCCGCCCGCTCCATGGCTTCGCGCTGGGACTCGGCCAGCACCAACACATCGTCAGCAAACTGCTGCTGATCCATGGTCAGCTGTTGCTGACGCAGACGCCAGGTTGCCGCAATGATGTCTTTTTGCAGCGTCACCAGCGCGCTGCTGCTGTTATCGCCACCACCCCCGCCGCCGCCTCCGCCACCTTGCTGACCAGCGGACGCCTGTCTGAATTCCTGATCTGTCGGCACGACCTGCAGGAAATAAATATCTGACACAACCTGCTGGGCTCCACGCAAACCATTGTTGTCAGCCAGTGTCATGTAATAACTGACAAAATCACCCGGCTGCACCGCCAAATCTTCCATAAATATCATCTGGTTACCGGTGATATTTCGAGTCTGTTCCACAGGCAAAAAATCAATGGCCTGCTCGTCAGTGCCCACCACGCTGTAATGCAACTGAAACTCGCTGAGCCCGTAGTCATCGGTTGCTTCAACTTGCAGAATCACCTCTTCCAGGGGCATAACATCCTGGTCACGACCCGGGCTGTGCAGCGCCAGAACAGGCGGTTGATCCGGGATGGAGCGAATATAAAACACGTCCGCATCTTCACTTTGCAACTGATCGAAGTCAGTTGCGATGATGCGATACCCGGTGTCACGTGACACAGTCAGCGCAGCAGACCCGGTCAGCCCGTCAATCACCAACGGAATGCGGCTGTCATCGTCAAACACAATCTCAGCCAGCTGCACAGCTTTGTTGAACAACACATTCAGGACAACTTCCGTGCCTTCGGGGGCAACCATATCGCCACCGTCTTCTTCCTGAAGGTTTTCGATACCGGTGTATGCCGGATAGGTATAGGCCAGATCTATCTGTTCGGCACGGGGAAGATCATAGAGCGTAATGGAATACTGGCGACTGCGCTGCCCGCCAGCACCGCCCTCCTGCTCATCGACGCTGACGTAATAAATCAGATCTTCCTCAACTGCCGGCATGTAGTAGGAGTACGCGGCACCGTTACTGCCACTGCCCTCTTCACGCATCGCTGCGTCATACCAGTTCAGCTGATCTGACTGCATGCGCAGGCGAATATTATTGCCGGGCAAGGCATTCTCTATCCTTACATTGATACTGGCTGATCGCCCGCGCTGCATGCGGATATCACCCGGTTCCACGGTAATCACCAGTTCGAGTGGCTCTGCGGGCACCTCGGGAGCGACCAGTTCCACAGCGACCGGCCGCAGTGAAAATGGCCACAACAACTGCGCACCTGCGCGCAACAAAGCCTCTGAATTGACAAAAGCGATGATGGTTACAACGGTAGCCAGTGCGGCTGCGGATGCCGACAGGTAAGGCGTGCGCCGATCAGACACTTGCTGAAGTTGCTGTTCCTGGACACGCAGATGCTCAACGGCATCAACCCACAGCTGTTCCACAAACTGGGCAGACACACCTGCCTTTTGCGATGCATCGCTGTCCGGGGAGAATTCCAGCGAGGTCAGCAGCCGCTGCTCCAGATCTGGCATGCGCGACTCGATGATGCCGGCCAATTGCCGGTCATCCGCCCGTAGCCTGCGCAGAGCAGCCAGGTAACGCCAAACCAGCGCCAGGCTGGCGCCTGCGGTGATCACCAACAACAGCAGTTGCAATCCGAATGACGCCTGCAGCCAAAGACTGAGCAGACTCATGCCTAGCACCACCGCTGCGAGGGCAGTCAGTAGCAGACCTGTCTGATGCAGAAGTACCAATAAAGTACGGCGGCGGCCAACGTCTGCCAGACTGGCGCGCAGGTGGCTTATGGTGGCTTGTGAAGATTGCTTAGACATAATCAGGCGGCTCTGCTCTGGGATTACAGGACTGATACGTACAATGACAGCCAGCGGTTTTTACTCTTGTATTGCGCCCAACTATCCCATTACTCGACCGGACAAAGCAAACAAATCTGTCGTAGACCGCGCTCGGTCTGACGACACATTCCAGACGTTTAAAAAGGTTTGTAATAGTCTGAATTTTCAGGAAATACATGGATATCAGCAGTGCGCATTGCCTCACACAAGGCAGCCAGCCCATTGTACGGAAGCATGGTTTTTAATGTGTGTGCGGTCGGAATAGGCAAGCGGATACTCCCTGCACTGTTTGCTTGCAGGGCTGCTGCCGGGCTCAACCACTGGTAGTCGAGAATCTCGTTGTCATCCACCACAATGTCCACATCCTCATGCAGTGGGCACAAAAAAAACCAGGTGGCATACCGGCGCGGCAAGCCCATGGGTGTTGTCCAGTGAGCTATGTGAATGAGGTGGTCAGGGGCAATTTGCAAACCCGCTTCTTCGCGGGTTTCCCTGATACCTGCGTTGATGGCTGCGCGATAATCGGATTGAGCGTTGTCCAATGACTCACCACCGGCCGGATAGTCACAAGCATCCACCTTGCCACCGGGAAATACCCAAGCACCGCCTTCAAAACTGAGCGTGGAGTTGCGTCGTAACAACAATGTCTGCACGCCTTCAACAGTCTCGCGCACGATAACGACCGTGCTGGCGGGCCTTGGTGTCATGGCTATCCCCTGTTCCTTGCTACCCTGTGATCAGGCTTTGGGCGCCATCGCCTTGGCCTGATCTGCACGAATGGCCTTAACGGAGTCACGTTTTTCCAGCAGATTCAACAAATCCTTGACACCAGGATCAGTGGCAAACACATCCCAGTTGAGAGCCTTTTTGGTCACGCGAGTCACCAGACCAACACTGAACAGGAAGTAAAAATCTGCGTAGCTCATGTCATTGCCAGCCAGATAAGGGCCGTACTTTGCCAACTTGGCCAGCGCCGCAAAGCCTTTCACCAGCTCTTTGTGTACGGATTCTTTTTCTGCCTCACTGGCCGGACGTCCAAAAAACACGTCTCCATAAAGCCTGCGCGCTGGCAGTTCAATGTACAGTTCAAGGTAACGGATCAGTTCACGGACTTTTGCGCGCTCAAAAGGATCCGCTGGGTAAAACGACGGCCCCAGACCAAGGCTGTCCAGATAATCAATAATCACTTCTGTTTCAGTCAGAAACCCATGCTCAGTCTCAATACACGGTACTTTGCCCATGGGGCTGAGCGACAGATACTCGCTTTCCTGACTGGGGCGTACAGTCACTTCTTCAAACTCCATACCCTTTTCAATCAGCACCATTTTGACCATGTTGTAGTAGTTACTGACGGCAAATCCATAAAGCTTGATCATCTGACGGTTTCCTTTTTTAACTTGTGTTTGAGTACTTTACCGGACGGCGCTGTTGGCAGCGGCTCCATAAATTCAATACGCGACGGACGTTTGTAGGCGGTCAACAGTGGCTTGATGAAGGCCTGCAGCGTCGCCTCATCCAACTGACTACCGGCTGTGCGCTGCACGTAGGCCAGCACATTTTCATTACCTTCTACAGGTTCTCCGATCACCGCACATAACAATACCTGCGGATGTTTGGAGATGACGCCTTCGACTTCCGGAGGGTATACGTTAAAACCCGAATGGATGATCAACTCTTTGCTGCGTCCGGCAATATGTATGTTGCCGTCGTCATCCAGGCGGACCAGATCGCCGGTATTCAGAAATCCATCCGCATCTATGGCGGCCGCGGTGGCAACAGGATTGCGGTAATAACCCAACATGACATTCGGGCCACGCACATGCAGCTCACCCACGTCGCCCTGCGCAACGTCGTGACCCTCGGCACTTAAGACACGAATCTCCAGTCCCGGCAGGGGTTTACCGACACTGCAATTATCCAGCGGCTCATTAAAACGTACCTGGCTGATAGTGGGGCCACTTTCGGTCATACCATAACCGTTCAGCAGCGGCAGCCCGAATAATTGCTCGGTCTTCAGTTTGATTGCCGGGTCCAAAGGCGCTCCACCACTGTACATAAACCGCAGCCGCGGCCATAACTGTGTGCGCTGAGCCTCTGTCATGCCGCGTTCACGCGCGTGATCAACCAGCTTGGCGAACATCGCCGGCACCCCAAACACACCACTGACACCTAGCGTTTCAAAATTACTGAAGCACAGGGCCGGATCAAAACGATCAGCAACAATCAGTTCAGCGCCGGCATACAGAGCCGCCAGAAACACCGCCGAGATGCCAAACACGTGGGACACCGGCAATACCAGATAGATTTTGTCGTCTGACTTCAATCCACGCAGTGCGCCACTGACAGCGGCCACATACAACATATTGCGGTGCGTTAGCATCACACCCTTGGGATCACCCGTGGTTCCTGTGGTGTAAATCAGCGTGAAAACCCCCAGCTCACCCTCTGACAAGGCTTCACCGCGCTCACTCACCGTGAGCTGGCATATACCCGCCTGCGCGCCTGCCAGCGGAATCTGCTCACACAGGGCGTTGCCTTCAAACGCTGACCAGTGATTGGCAGCGGCCACTGAATCCAGCACATAGATCACCAGCCGTGGCTCACAATGCGCCCGTATTTTGTCAATCTCGGTGCTGGCCATGCGCGCATTGACTACCACCGGCCACGCACCCAGCTCACTGAGGGCCAGAATCATCACCAGCACGGGAACACAGTTCTCGTTGATCAGTAAAACTCTGTCGCCCGCTTTGACACCCAAGGCCTGCAGCTGCGCCTGTGTGCGACGAATTTCCGTAGCCAGATCGGCGTAATTCAGATGCCGCCCGGTATGATCACGAACAGCCGGCGCCCATGGGGAGATGCGGGCGCGCTCAAAAACCGGCGAGCTGACTTTTGCAGGCAACGACGCCATCAAGGCAGCCGGAGATTGACCCAGCAGTTGTTCATCATTAGATTGCATAACGAATTATCGAGACCTCAATGTCCATGGTTCTAAATTCAAGCTCTGACACACGCCTGACGATTTTACTGCTGAGTGCTTACGATGCGGGCAGTCATCAGCAATGGCGACAAACGCTGTGTGAGATGTTTCCGCACTGCCACTGGACTTGCCTGACGCTGCCTGCCCGGCACTTTGCCTGGCGCGTGCGCGGCAATAGTTTGAGCTGGGCATTTAACCACCGGCGCGAGCTGACTGACAACTACGATCTGGTAATCGCCACCTCGCTCACCGATCTGGCCAGTCTGCGCGGTTTTGTGCCGACACTGGCAGGCATCCCGACGCTGGTGTACTTCCACGAAAACCAGTTTGCCTATCCGCCAAGCGCTGACCAGCATACCTCCGTTGAGCCGGCGATGGTGAACCTGTACAGCGCGCTGTGCGCCGATCATGTGGCCTTTAACAGTGAATGGAATCGGCGCAGCTTTCTGCTCGGAGCACAACAACTACTGGCAAAACTGCCCGATCACGTCCCGCCCGGCCTGACCGAGCAGATTCGCGACCGGTCATCGGTGTTACCCGTGCCCTTGCCAGATCAACTGTTTATCCCGCGCCAGCAAGCGCGGCGCCCACACGCAGGTCCGCTGCAAATTGTCTGGAATCACCGCCACGAGTATGACAAAGGCCCAGATTTGCTGCTGCTGATTGTCACTGAGTTGATTCAGGGGACGCAGCCGTTCCGCTTGCACCTGTTGGGCCAGCGTTTTCGCCGCCGCCCAGCGGCGTTTAATGTGCTGGATGCTGTCCTGAATGAGTATTACCAGCGCACTGGGATTGAGCCCGGCGTTAACCAGTACATCTCATTCCGGGCAGATTACCAGCAACTGCTGATGCAGTCGGACATCGTTTTATCCACCGCGTTGCATGATTTTCAGGGATTATCCATGCTGGAAGCCGTCGCCCTCGGCTGTTACGCCGTTGCGCCTGATACCCTTGCCTACCCGGAGTATTTGCCCGCAGACGGGCTGTTTGCAGCCGCCGGACTGGATTTTCCCACGCAGGCGCGCAGTGCAGCGCTGTGTATTCAGCGACATGCGCAAGTTTTGCTGCACAGCCCCACGCCGGTTCTCAATCACCAGGACTACGCTGCCCGTGTGAGTGCCAGCGCGCTGCGATCATCATGGCAACACACCTTTCAGGCGCTGGTGAAATCATGACTTTCTGGTATGACATCCCCAGACTGGCCTTAAACTGCTTGTCCTTTTTACCGTCCAGCGTCTAAAGTTCTGCGCAGGATTTTGACCTTATTGACCTGATGGAGTACGTATGCTTAAACCAGCAAAACCAACTGCAACGACCAGCCCGCTGGCCCAACCCTTTGTTTTCGCAAAACGACTGGTCAATAGCTCGGTGATGGCAGGCCTGTTTTTGCTTTCCTCCCAAAGCCTTGTCCATGCGCAAGCAGTGCCCCCACCTGCAGATGCAGCGACAGATACTGCACAAGATACCGAGCAAGCAACCATACAACAGGACAATGACGCCGCGTTTGTCGCCTGGCTGGCGGAGTTTCGGGCCGCTGCATTAGAGCGCGGCATCCGCGCTGAAACACTGGACCGTGTATTGCCGACCATTAGCCAGGAGCGTCAGGTCGTGCAGGCAGACCGCAATCAGGCTGAATTTGTGAACACCTATGCCAACTATCTGCAGCGCGTGAATACCAGTCGTATCGAAGCCGGCAAACAGCTGATGCAGACGCATGGCGACATGATCCGCCAGGTTTCTGCGGAATACGGCGTTCAGCATCGGTTTGTGGTATCCATCATGGGACTGGAAAGTAACTACGGTGCATTCCCTATCACCCAGCCATTGTTCAGTGTCATCGCAACGCTGGCCTATGATGGTCGTCGTGGCGAGATGTTCCGCAATGAACTGTTTGCCGCGCTGGAAATTGTTGATCGCGGCCTGGCAACGCCGGAGATGATGAAAAGCTCATGGGCAGGAGCACTGGGCATCATCCAGTTCACGCCCAGCAGTTTTTTGCGACTGGCGGTTGATCACGACAAGGACGGCAAAATTGACTTGTGGAGCATGGGGCCCGATGTCATTGCGTCTGTTGCCAATTATCTGCGCTCACATGGCTGGCAACAGGATCAGACCTGGGGACGCGTGGTCAGTCTGCCGCCAGGGGGTGAACAATCCCTGCAAGCACCGCAGGAAGCTGGGCTGACGCCAGACGCGGCGTGTCAGTCGTTTACCACCACAGGCGCATGGCGCTCTCTGACCGACTGGCAAGAATTGGGTGTCCGCCGTGCCAATGGCAGCGTGTTACCTACCCGCGATCTGCAGGCCGCACTGATCATTGGCGACGAGGGTGATGACAAAGGGTATCTGGTTTACCGCAACTTCTGCTCGATCATGCGCTACAACCCGGCGTTTCGATACGCACTGTCGGTTGGATTGCTTGCCGATGCTCTCGATGACATACGGGACTGATGCCTGGCATCAGGCCCCGTCCACTCTTGCCACAATAGGGAACACAATGGTTTGGCCCACGCGCACACGGGCGAAATCCAGATCAGGGTTGTACTGGCGCAATAACCACAATGGCACGGCATAACGCTGCCTAGCCAGGACATCGATGGTTTCATTGGCTGCTAACTGATGGCGGTTGACGTCGGCGATGCGGTATTGACGGAAAAAACTCTCCTGAGCAGCCAGATGAAACTGACGTCGGCGCAGTTCAAATTGCTCGCCGGCAACCTGCGCTGGCAATTTAAAGCGCTGCCCCACAATCAAGGACTGATTGGCGCGCATACCATTGGCTGAGCGCAGAGTCTGAACACTGGTCCCCGCCCACTCAGACAGGTGGCCCAGTGTCTCAGAAGCCTGAATTTCCACAGTATTATCTGCCGCTACCGAATAATCAGCGGGATCTGCCGCCAACGCCTGTGTTGCCTGCTCATTGCTGGCAGCAACAGTTTCAACATCGTCAGTAGCGAGCTCAGATTCAACGGTATTGGCAGCAATAACCGGCACATCCACCGCATCACGATAAGCTGCGGCCAGAACGCGGGCATCACCCTCGGCAGGCAAACGCAGTTGCTGCCCGACGGCCAGCCGATCCGGGTTAGTCAGGCCATTGACCTGCATCAAGGCCGCCTCACTGACACGATAGCGGCGGGCAATTGAAGACACAGTATCGCCCGATCTGACTGCATAAGCAGCACCTGGCTCTGCCGCAACAGGTTCAGCAGCCGATAGCGTTTGGGTGATCATGTTGGTATCGTGCGGCAACAACAGCATTTGACCCACACGTATTCTGTGCGCATCAGAGAGTTGATTCAGTGTTACCAGTTGCGCCACTGACGTGTTAAATCGACTGGCAATTCCAGACAGACTGTCTCCGCGCTGAATGGTGTAATTGATGTCTGGTGTCTGGAAAGCATAAAGCTCGCCACCGGGAATTCGGTTCACCAGTGTCGCCAGTGAGTCACTAATCGAATGCGTCTGAATTTTAAGTTTGTAACCCTTGGGGATGCGCTTGCCACCTTCCCAGACCACCGGTCGTAATGCAGGATTGTCAAATTTGAGCTGATCCAGCGTGACACCCAGAGCACCCGCCAGAACATCGGCCTCAACATAGGCCGGCAATTCCATCTCGTCATACTCTGGCGCAGGGTCCAGATGCAACACGCCAAACAAGGCCTGTGCCTGCCGCTCAAGATCCAGAACCGCCAGGAATTGCGGGTAGAAATTGCGACCCGCAAAACCAAAAGATGCACCTTTGTAGCGCTGAATGATCTGACCGATATCATCGGTACCCAATTCCCGTTTGGCGCGCGCCATACCGCCCGTGCCATGGTTATAAGCGGTTAAGGCCAAGGGCCAGTTATCCAGTACTCCGTAGTTGTATTCCAGCAAACTCATGGCGGCATAAGTCGCTGCGTACGGATCCATGCGCTCATCAACAATGTGATCAATACGCATAAACCGCTGCCCTGTAGAGCGGATAAACTGCCACATCCCGGCCGCGTTGGCATGAGAGTAAGCACCGGGGTGGAACGATGACTCGACATGCGGCAGAGCGCCCAGTTCAACCGGCAAACCGCGTTCAAGTGCCACGCGCTCAATATGCGCCCGGTAAGCGCCGGAGCGGATCAAACCTTCCACAAAACGATCAGACTGCCCTAACTGAAAACGCACATTGGTGACCGCGGTGGCCAGACGGCTGTTACTGACACCCGGCCCGCCCCATGCATCGAGTATCTCCTGCTGCGTCAGCGTCAGGCCCTCGCGTTTTCCGCTGGCCAGTATCTGGAGATCTGCTTCAATACGTCGGCGAAAACCTTCAATCTGCTCACGGTTAAAATCAACTCGTCGGTAAATAACCGACAGATCTTCGGCATCGTGTAAAAAACCGCTGTCGGTATCCACCTCGGTATACACCCGCGTCCAGAACTTTATTGCCGGCTCAATCTCCGGTGGGCGCGGGAACAACGGATTACGGTCGGTGTTGTAAAGCGAGGGGGTGTCCTGTGCGACGGATAAGTGACTGGACAACACTGAAACTGCCAATAAAAACAACGTGATGCTTAACGACACAACACCACGCAGACTGAATTTTACTGAACTCATAGTCGAACTGATCCGGTTGGGGCAAAAGAGGGTATAAACGGCTGTGCAGCGATCTTGCCTTTGGTCACCCCGAGTGTCAACCACGCATGGGTTTTCACTTGTACAACACACAAAGACATCCACTATACTGCCCACCCCGTTTCCGGATGAGCACCTCTGATGAGCGAGAATAAAAAACTGGCAACAGCCAGCCTCGAGACTCTGTATCGCATCTTTACAGTGCCGGAAGCGCCTGACTCAACCCTTGGCAAAATTGATCAGTCTATCTCGCAGAATCTCACCGGATTCCTGCAGGAACACATCGTGGCCGCCGAGCGCAGTCTTGCCGATATCGAGCGTGACTTCGCAGATCCGCATATCCCCGAACAACCAACGTTTGTCTCTGACCAGATTCAGTTTGTGCTGGATAAACTGGTTGCGCAGTCTGTCCATATCTCGGCTCCGAGTTTTGTGGGTCACATGGCCTCAGCCTTGCCCTACTTCATGCTGCCACTGTCGCGCATCATGATGGCGCTGAATCAGAATCTGGTAAAAGTAGAAACCTCCAAAGCGTTTACACCCATGGAGAGGCAGGTGATTGGCATGATCCATCATCTGATTTATCAACAAAACGATGATTTTTACAGTACTTGGATGCATGACCGCTCCCATGCGTTGGGCAGTTTCTGCTCAGGTGGCACTATCGCCAATCTCACCGCGCTGTGGGCAGCACGTAATAATGTCCTGGCTGCACGCGACGGTTTTGCGGGCATCGGCCAGGAAGGGCTGATGGCTGGCATGCAGCACTATGGCTATCAGGGGCTGGCGATTCTGGTATCGGAACGCGGTCATTACTCGCTGGGTAAAGCGGCCGACATCCTGGGCATCGGTCGCCGCTCACTGATTCCTGTCGAAACGGATGCACGCAACAAAGTCCGCACTGACCTGCTAGCCCGCAAGTGCGACGAACTTGCCGCACAAAACATCAAAGTGATGGCGATTATCGGCATCGTGGGCACCTCTGAAACCGGCAGTGTCGACCCGCTGGATGCCATTGCTGATATTGCCGGGGAGCGTCGGATCCACTTCCATGTTGATTCCGCCTGGGGCGGCCCTACGCTGTTTTCCGGCACACACCGACCTCTTTTAAAAGGTATCGAGCGTGCCGACTCTGTCACCTTTGACGCGCACAAACAACTCTATGTGCCTATGGGTGCTGGAATTTGTGTTTTTAAAAACCCAGAGACACTGGCCAATGTGAAGCATCATGCGGAGTACATCATCCGCAAGGGCTCCAAAGATCTTGGCAGTCACACGGTAGAAGGATCACGTCCCGGCATGGCAATTCTGGTGCACTCTGGATTGCATATCATCGGGCGACAGGGGTACGAGTTACTGATTGACCAGGGCATACAAAAAGCCCGCGCGTTTGCCGAGATGATCAAAGCCAATCCCGACTTTGAACTGATCAGTGAACCTGAGTTAAACATTCTTACCTACCGTTATGTCCCGGAGGATATTCAGCGCGCCTTGCTGGACGCTCCGGCCAGCCTGCGCAGTGAGGTGAATGATCAGCTCAATGTGTTAACCAAGCGCATACAAAAGACCCAGCGTGGTTACGGCCGCTCATTTGTATCGCGAACCAAACTGAATCCGGTCAAGCACGGGCGGGACCCGGTGATTGTGTTTAGAACTGTACTCGCCAACCCATTGACAACCATGGAGATTCTGAAAGATATGCTGGCGGAGCAGCAGGAGATCGTAAAAGAGCCGCAGATTCAGCAGCTGATCAAACAGATCCGCAATACCTTCTGCGGTTGCTGACGTGTCGTTGAGGTATGTCGGTCGCTTTGCGCTTCAGAACTTCGTAGCGCCGGCCCTCTCCCGGCTCAGGGCAGTTCCTCACAACGACGCCTTTGGCGTCTTTATTGTTGTTCGGCTGCTTGCGCTTCAGAACTTCGTAGCGCCGGCCCTCTCCCGGCTCAGGGCAGTTCCTCACAACGACGCCTTTGGCGTCTTTATTGTTGTTCGCTCACTGCCCTGAGCCGGGAGAGGGCCTGGGCCTGCGGAATTTCTGAGACTTTCGCCAAGAAGCGTCGCGTACCACTCAGGCGCAAGGCGCCGTTGCGAGGAATGCTCCACTACATCTGTGGCCGCTCTACCAAGAAAAAAGCATTCAAGCTCAGGGAGTCGAATCTATCTCACTGTTATCACGCACCAACACCGCCACATCGTCCTTGCTGACTTTGAAGTACATCAGGAAATTACAGGCGACGAACAGCGACGTGAAGAAACCCACGCTGACACCCACAATCAGTGCCAGAGAGAAACTGTAGATCGCCTCGCCTCCCACGATAAACATTGCCCACAGCGCCAACAATGTTGTGAAGGATGTTGCGAAAGAACGCACTAATACCTGATTCAGCGAATGGTTGATAATAAACTCAATATCAGAAGTTCTAGAAGATCGCAGATTTTCGCGGACCCGATCAAAAACCACGATGCTGTCATTTATTGAATAACCAATCACAGCCAATAACGCTGCAAGGGTGGTCAGGTCAAAACTGATTTCGAACAACGAGAGTACACCCAGCACAATCACCACGTCGTGCATCAATGCGGCAACGGCAGAGACGCCAAACTTGTATTGAAAGCGTATCGCTACGTAAACCATGATGATCAACATCGCTGCTAACACAGCCAGTGCAGCCTGCTCGGTCAGTTCCGAGCCTACCCGAGGCCCCACAAACTCAGAGCGACGCAATTCAACAGCAGTGGAACTATTAGCCGACAGCACCGCCAGAACATCGACTCCCATAGAGGATGCCGCGTCAGACATCTGCGAACTGTCAGTATCCTCAACCGGCAGTCGCACCAATACATCGCGATCTGAGCCAAAGGTCACCGCCGTTGCGTCAACAAAACCGTTATCGACCAACTGCCGCCGCACATCCTCCGGGTTAACTGCCTCGGAATAACCTACCTCAATCAGAGTTCCCGCAGTGAAGTCCAGTCCAAGCTCAAAACCCTTAACAAAAATAGTAATCAGAAAAAACATGATCACTGTAAAGGAAAGGCCGCCAGTGACCCGGCGCACTTTGGGGCTCATAAAATCAATATCATTCTTAAGCAGGGCCATGTTGGTATGCCTGTGATTTAAATGCTGTGAGTGCCGTTTGTCGGCAACGCCTTGATAGAAGGTCCAATTGACAGGTTCTTGATCTGGCGTCCACCGTAGAACGAGTTGATCATCAGTCGCGTTACCATAATCGCGGAGAATTGCGAGGTCGTGAGGCCGACCATCAGCGTTATGGCGAAACCTTTGACAGGGCCAGAACCTACCGTAAACAGAACCATCGCTACCAGGAAGGTGGTGATATTGGCGTCAAATATGGTGCCAAATGCTCGTGAAAAACCCGAATCGATGGCACTTTGCGGCGACAGACCAGCAGCAATCTCTTCTCTAATTCGACTGAATATCAATACGTTGGCATCGACCGCCATACCAATTGTCAACACGATACCAAAGATACCCGGCAGTGTCAGTGTGGCTCCTATGATGGACATGACTGCCGACAAAAGCACAACGTTGGTCCCCAGCGCGATGACGGCGGCAACACCAAACAAGCGGTAGTAGTACACCATGAACAAGGTCACCAGCAGGTAACCTATGGCGACCGCTCTGGCTCCCTGATCAATATTCTCCTGACCCAGGCTTGGCCCCACTGTGCGCTCTTCCACAAAATACATGGGCGCTGCCAGCGCGCCCGATCGGATCAGCAAAGACAGGTCGTTAGCCTCGCGCTGGCTGAGGCCGGTAATCACAAACTCGCGGCCAAGGGCAGCACGAATTACCGCATGGCTGATCAGGCGGCTTTCTTCGTAGGATTCCTGCCGCTCAATCATCACGCCGTTTTCATCTGGCTCAAACACTGAGCGGGTTCTGGTTTCGTTTAACAGAATATCCATGGGGCGGCCGATGTTTTCACGAGTCACACGGTTAAACTGCTCACCGCCTTGTGCATCGAGATTGATCACCACCTGAGGCTGCCCATATTGGTCGAGAGCGGAACGCACGTTACTGATGCGATCGCCTTGCAGGATGACATCGTTATCGACGCGGATAGACTGCCCCTGATAGTCATACAGCGTGTAGCTGTTAGCAGCAGCACTCACATCGGCTTCGAGGTGAAACTGCAAGGTCGCAATACGTTGCAGAATGCGCTTGGCCTGTGCGGTGTCCTGCACGCCGGGCAGCTGCACAACCAGACGATTAACACCCTGGCGTTGCACAACCGGTTCAGAGACACCCAGTGAATCAACACGACTCAGAATGGTCGTCTGGTTGGCGGCAATTGTGTCTTCCTGCATTTGTGTGATGCTTTCCGGCGTCATGGTCAGAAGCAGAATGTACTGATCATCACGCTCTCGTTCCTGTACCAACAGATCAACATAACCTTCCCTGATCAAAGCGCGCGCCAGCGTTCGGGATTCTTCATCATCAAAACGCAGTTCCAAGGAATCAGTACCGCTCACACTCATCTGGCGGGTACGGATACGCTCAGCCCGCAGTTCCTGACGGATGGTACTCAAGGTGTTTTCCATGCGCCGGGTGAGCGCTTCTTCCATGTCGATTTCCATCAGAAAATGCACACCACCCTGCAGATCAAGACCCAGATTCATCTTGTTTGCACCCATCGCCCGCAACCACCCCGGGGTGGTTGGTGCAAGGTTTAATGCAATGATGTAACCGCTGCCCAGTGTCTGTTCAATCAATGCCTTAGCGCGTAATTGATCTTCAAGACTCGCAAAACGCACAAGGCCGCCACCGGCGTTAATTTCTTCACCGAACCACGACATATCTGCCGCGCGCAAAGCATCAGTGACCATACCGATGTCCACGTCCGTTATCGGGTCATTTTCATGCGAAATCTGCAGCGCCGGATCATCTGGATACAGGTTTGGCATCGCATACAAAAAGGCGAGGACAACAGTGCCCACCACCATCAGGTTTTTCCAGAGGGGAAACTTGTTCAGCATGTTGGGTAAACCTTTACTGCTCAGTGGTGTTCGGCCACCGTGGCGCGACAGGCGCGCCCGGTGTCTTTAAGGATTTTAATTATCGATAGACTTGATGGTGCCTTTGGGCAAGGCTGCCGCAACAGATGATTTTTGCAGATTCAGCTCAACACCATTAGCGACTTCGACGGTAATGTACTCGCCGCTGACCTTGGTTACCTTACCCAGAATGCCACCACTGGTCAGCACCTCATCACCTTTACCCAGCGAGCTGACCAACTCGCGGTGTTCTTTGGCACGTTTGGATTGTGGTCGCCACAGGATCAGGTAAAACAGGACAAACATCCCGCCGATGAACAGTAAATTAAAAAGGCCGGCGTTCGGTGACGTGGCTGCTGTTTGGGCGTAAGCACTGCTGATAAAAAAATCCAAGATGGTTTTCTCCTGCTGGCCGGCGCTGCTCTGTCAGTACCGGTTTGATTGTGTGTGAGATGAATAGTGTTTATGAGGACAAACCGCATGTATTCAAGAGTACCGGTTTGAAAATACCCGATTCAGGCGTTGGTATCAGACTCCAGCGCTGCTTGAGACTGGGAGAACTCCTCAACAAAGGCGGTAAATCTACCTTGTTCCAATGCCTGACGCAAACCTTGCATCAACTGTTGATAGAAGTGCAGGTTGTGAATAGTGTTCAGTTGCGCGCCGAGCATTTCGTTACATTTGTCCAGATGATGCAGGTAGGCACGGCTGAAATTGCGGCAGGTGTAACAGCTGCAGGTGGGGTCCAGCGGGCGGGTATCCTCTTTAAAACGTGCATTGCGTAATTTCAACACGCCCTGACTGGTGAAAATGTGTGCGTTACGGGCATTGCGGGTCGGCATGACACAATCAAACATATCAATGCCGCGGCTCACGGCGTCGATGATATCGCCCGGGGTACCCACACCCATCAGATAGCGGGGCTTGTCTGCCGGCATCTGGTGAGCCACGTAGTCCAGCACCTTTATCATGTCGTCTTTGGGTTCGCCTACGGACAAACCACCAATCGCATAACCGTCAAAGTCCAACGCAACCAGTCCATCCAGCGAGCGTTGACGCAGATGCTCGTACATACCGCCTTGCACGATCCCAAACAGCGCCGAAGGATGATCGCCATGAGCCTCTTTGCAGCGTTTTGCCCAACGCAGAGAAAGCTCCATCGAGGTCTGCGCTTGCTGTTCAGACGCCGGATACGGCGTACACTCATCAAAAATCATGATGATGTCGGAGCCCAGTTTCTGCTGAACTTCGATGGCGGACTCTGGTCCCAGGAATACTTTGGAGCCGTCAACAGGAGAGCGGAAGGTCACGCCCTCCTCTTTAATTTTGCGCATTTCACCCAGACTGAAGACCTGAAAACCGCCGGAGTCAGTCAGTATGGGTTTGTCCCACCCCATAAAGTCGTGCAGATCGCCATGCTTTTGAATGATGTCCGTACCCGGGCGCAGCATCAGGTGGAAGGTGTTGCCAAGGATAATCTCGGCGCCTATCTCTTTGATCTGCTGCGGGGTCATGCCTTTAACGGTGCCATAGGTACCGACCGGCATAAAAGCCGGCGTTTGCACGTCGCCGCGGGGGAAGCTGAGGGTGGCGCGTCGTGCCAGTCCGTCGGTGTTGTGTACTTTAAATTTCATGGTGTTGGTGATCTTTAGATTTAATCTTGTGTAAGTAATCTTGAATTCGCAAAGCCAGTCTATGTGTATATCCGCTCTCTGATCCCGCACCTGCCGGCAAAGTGGGAGGTTCCTCAGCACGGCGCTACGCGCCTGATTGTGCTTCGCTCTCCTCCCACTCCACCAGCAGGCGCTGAGTCGGTGCCACTTTTACCTATGACACTCGCCGCGTAAGCAGGTACACAGTCAGTAACTCAGCTCAGCGCTCTTCTGCCCCACGTAGCGCGCTCCCGATTTTCAACACTGCAGCTGCGCTGCCGACAGCGGCCATCAAGGGCGCACAGCCCGCTACCAGCGCGGGCCAGAGCACAAAACTCCAACCTTTCACGCCACCCGCTTACGGAGAGCTGCGCACTCACTCAACGCGGCACTGACATGAGCGCTGCGGCCGGAAGAGTGGGAGGTGAGCGAAGCACAATCAGGCGCGCAGCGCCGTGCTGAGGAACCTCCCACTCTTGCGGCCGTAGCGCGAAAATCAGACGCCGCAGGCGTCGTTCCGAGGAATGTCCCGCTGCCCGTCTCAGGCGCGGAACCTCAGAGCGCGTCCCACAAGTGTTTAATGCTCGCGGGTCGCGTGAAACTTCACCTCAGGCCAGCGCTCCTGCATCAACGCAAGATTAACCCGCGTCGGCGGCAAATACGTCAGATGATCGCCGCCGTCCAACGCCAGATTCTCGTAAGCTTTTTTCTTGAACTCATCCAGCTTCTTGGCATCATTACATTCGATCCACCGCGCGCTGAACACATTGACCGGCTCATAAATGCAATCAACCTTATACTCATCCAGCAATCGGTAGGCCACCACTTCAAACTGCAGCACCCCAACGGCGCCGACAATCAGATCATTGTTGCGCATGGGCATAAATACCTGCACAGAGCCTTCTTCCGCCAACTGTTTTAAGCCCTTTTGCAGGGCTTTTGCTTTGAGCGGATCTTTCAGACGGATGCGCCGGAACAACTCTGGCGCAAAGTGCGGGATGCCGGTGAACTGCAGCACTTCACCTTCTGTGAAGGTGTCGCCGATCTGAATGGTGCCGTGGTTGTGAAAACCAATAATGTCACCTGACACAGCATACTCAGCCTGCTCGCGCTCACCCGCCATAAAGGTCACGGCGTCGCTGATACGCACTTCTTTATTCAGACGGCAATGCTGCAGTTTTTTGCCTTTTTCGTAAGCGCCCGAGCAGATACGCAAGAACGCGATGCGATCGCGGTGATTGGGGTCCATGTTGGCCTGAATTTTAAAAACGAAGGCACTGAATACGGGTTCAACCGGCGCAATCAGGCGCGTTTCAGTCTCGCGCGCGCGGGGTGATGGCGCCCACTGTACAAAATCGTCGAGCATTTCACGCACACCAAAATTACCCAGTGCCGTGCCAAAAAACACCGGTGTCATTCGACCGGCAAGATACTCATCCAGATCAAACTCATTGCTGGCACCACGCACCAGATCAATTTCATCAGCAAACTCATCGGCGTAGATGCCCAGCAAGGCCTTGGCTTCTGCACTGCGCAAGCCTTTGACACGGATGTCATCCGGAATTATGTCGCCCTGCCCTTGCTGGTATATGTGCACGGTATCAGTGTAAAGGTTGTAAACGCCTTTAAATCCGCGACCATTGCCCAGCGGCCAGTAAATGGGAGCACAGCGGATTTTGAGTACTGTTTCAATTTCGTCCAGCACTTCTATAGGTTCGCGGGTGTCGCGGTCGAGTTTGTTTACAAAGGTGAAAATGGGGGTATCACGCAGACGGCAGACTTCCATTAGCTTGATGGTGCGCTCTTCAACGCCTTTAGCACCGTCGACCACCATCAGCGCAGAATCAACTGCGGTTAACACGCGGTAGGTATCTTCGGAAAAGTCTTCGTGACCGGGGGTATCCAGCAGGTTAACGATGGCATCACCGTAGGGGAATTGCATGACCGACGAGGTCACCGAAATTCCGCGCTGCTGCTCCATGGCCATCCAGTCGGACGTCGCATGTTTATCGCTTTTTTTGCCTTTGACCGTGCCTGCGCGCTGAATCAGACGGCCAAACAACAGCAGCTTTTCTGTAATGGTGGTTTTACCGGCGTCTGGGTGCGAAATGATCGCAAAGGTACGCCGGGTGGCAATTTCGTGTTCAAGCTCGAGATTGGACATAGGCTGGGGTCGTGTCTAAAAGGCGCGTATTCTGGCTTAGTTGGGATGATTAGACAATCAAAGTGCCACACTGAGCGGCAGCTTATTCCTCAAAAAGGCGGTATTCGGGGAATTGTTGCGGTATCAATCAGTCACCTGTCAGGCATAGACTATTCATCAGCGGGTGAATTAATTCAGACGAGTAACCTGCGGGAGATGATGATGGCCAGTGGCAGACCACGCGGTGAATCCACTGCACGGCAACAGTTGATCGATGCGGCCCGACAACAATTTACTGCACAATCATTTGAATCTGTTTCAATCAGGTTGATCGCAGCCGATGCGGGTGTTGATGCGGCATTAATCCGCTACTACTTTGGATCTAAAGCTGGATTGTTTGAACAGATGCTGCGCGAGACGCTGCAGCCCGTGCTGTCCGGATTAAAAGAAAATCACCATGCCCGATCAGCCGACAAAGAACCGGATCACACAGATTGCCGGATTCCTGAGCGATTGGAATCGCTCATGCGCACCTATTACCAGATTATGGCACCCAATCCCGGCCTCGCCCGCTTGATTCAACGCGTCTTGCATGCGGAACGAGATACAGAACCCTATCAGATAGTGCTGCGTCTCTTTGACGACATCCAAGACCTCTCCCGCCTGTGGATTCAACGTATGTTGGTGGATGCCGGTCACATAAGACCCGGCGTTGATCCCATGCTGGCACGCCTGAGTCTGGTCAGTTTGATGGTGTTTCCACTGCTTGCGCCACCCGCATTTATGGAAAACAGCGGCATCAGTCTAAAACCAACCGATATCGAGCGTCTGGTAAAACACAATATCAGCCTGCTGCAAGGCGCGCTGTTTGTTGCTGAAGCGGATGCTGGTGCTGATGTTGATGTTGATGTTGATGTTGATGTTGAACCAACAATTACCACCCCCCTGCCTTATAGAGAACCCTCTGAATGAACATTGCGCGCAGCATTATTGTGTCACTCGTGTTAGCCAGTCTCAGTGCCTGCGAGCAGGACCCCACAGGTTGGTATGGCGTTATTGAACGAGACCGTCACACCTTAAGCGCGCCCGTTGGGGAACTGATCAGTGATATTCATGTGCGTGAGGGTGATCAGGTCACTGCGGGGCAGTTAATCTTGCAACTCGATAACAGCACCGTTAACGCACGTATCAGCCAGCGTGAAGCAGAGCTTGATGAACTGCGCGCCCTGCGCGAAGAGTTGATCAACGGCCCGCGCAGTGAAGCAATTGCCCGAGCGCAGTCAGCGCAGCAAGGAGCCCTGGCTGATGCTCTGGATGCTGAACAGAGACTCCAGCGCGCAGACCAATTGCTGCGAAGTGGTGCGGGCACTCAGTCAGATCTTGATCAGCGACTGGCTGCCAGGGATCAGGCGCTGTCGCGCAGTGAGCAAGCCCGGCAGCAACTGGCCGAACTCATCCGCGGCACACGCCCCGAACAACTGAATCAAGTTGACGCCAGAATTTCGGCGGCTGAAGCCAGGGTGTTGCAGGAAAAAGAAGCATTAAAGGATCTGAGCCTCGTATCTGCTTATGATGCAGTGGTAGACAGTCTGCCGTGGCGAGTGGGCGATCGCGTTGCGCAGGGCGCTGCGCTCGCCAGTTTACTGATCAATGAACACGCCTTTATTCGTGTTTATGTGCCCGCTGACGCCTACGACCAGGTCGCGGTTGGCCGGCAACTGTTGGTTCAGGCGGATGCCGATATGCCTGCTTTTCTGGCGACCATTCGCCATGTCCGGCCACAACCGGCATTCACGCCATTTTATGCACTGAACGAACGGGATCGGGCACGGCTGATGTACTTGACTGAAGTGAGCTTGCCCGACTCACACGCAGATTTACCCACAGGGATGACTGTCGAAGTGATGCTGCCATGAGTGAAGCAGCCTCAGCTTATGCGGTTGAAACCCGCCAACTCAGCCTGAAGTTTGGCAATAAACTGGCTGTTGACTCTCTGGATCTGAACATACCGCGTGCAAGCATCTATGGATTTCTCGGGCCCAATGGCAGCGGAAAGTCCACCTCCATTCGTATGTTGACAGGACTGTTAAAACCAAGCGCCGGTACCGCCATCGTCTTGGGACAGACTTTGCCGGGCGATGAAGAAAAGCTGCGTTTGCGCATCGGCTACATGACACAGAAATTTTCGCTGTACGACAATCTGAGTGTGCAAGAGAACCTTGATTTTGTGGCACGCATTTACGGTTTGCCGCGTGTTTATGCGCGGGGGCGGCGCGATGAATTAATCGCACTCTATGAACTCAAGGATCAACAAAAACAACTCGCCGGCTCAATGAGCGGTGGACAAAAACAGCGACTGGCGCTGGCGGCCGCCACGTTGCACAAACCGGAATTATTGTTTCTGGATGAACCGACCTCCGCAGTGGACCCGGAAAACCGTCGGGAATTCTGGGAGCGCCTGTTTGATCTGTCGGACAACGGCACCACTATTCTGGTGTCTACTCATTACATGGATGAAGCTGAACGTTGCCATCAACTGGCGATACTGGATCACGGGGTCAAACGCGCTGACGGCACGCCGCAGGCCTTGATGAATGCGATGAACGCCTGGTCCGTTGAGGTGTCGGGCGACAATCTACGCACCCTGAAGGCACAACTCGAAAAAACGCCCGAAATTGTGTCAGCAGCGCAGATAGGCGCACGCCTGCGTGTCCTGATACACAAATGTAGCAACACCGAGCAGCCTCTCTTGTGGTTACAACAACATACCGGTCAGCGCGAGTTGGAAATGGTACGCCCGAATTTGGAAGACGTGTTTGTAAATTGCACCGGTACACATGCAACACAAAACAATCGTCATATCCCGCCATCCACGCAAGGTGCTGACTATGTGGAATAGAATTTTTGCCATCATCAGCAAAGAACTCAGGCAACTATCTCGTGATCGCATGAGTTTTGGTCTGATTGTCATGATCCCGCTGATCCAACTGTCTTTGTTTGGTTATGCAATTAACACCGATGCTCGCCTGTTACCGGCCGGCTTGTTGGATATGGAACAGTCATCCTATAGTCGCGCCTTGTTGCAAGCAGCAGAAGCCAGTCAGGTTGTCCGCTTTGAACAACAATACTTCACGCTGCCAGAGGCAGAAGCAGCCATCACCCGCGGCGAGGTGAAAGCGGTTCTGTACATACCCGCTGATATGGACGGCAGACTGCAACGCAGGACTCAACCCGGCACCCCTGTGAACATGACGGAACCGATTGCGCAATGGCTGGTTGATGGCACCGACACCGTTGTTGCCGGCAGCATTCAGGGTTTACGCAATATGCCTCTTGATGAAATCCGTGATCAGGCGTTCAGCTTGCCTGTGCCGACCATGGAAGTGGTCCAGTACTTTAATCCAGAGCAGCGTACCGTGGTGAATATTGTGCCGGGACTGCTCGGCATTATTCTCACCATGACCATGGTGCTGTTTACCTCCGCCGCCATCGTGCGTGAGCGCGAACAAGGCAATATGGAATTTCTGATCACAACACCTGTGCAACCCTTTGAATTGATGTTGGGCAAAATTGTGCCTTATGTATTGGTGGGCATGATTCAAATTGCGATCATTCTAGGCGCAGGCAATCTGGTGTTTGATGTCCCCATTCGGGGCCGTCTTGACTATCTGGCCTTGGCAGCCTTGTTATTTATTTTTGCCAGTCTGACATTGGGTCTGGTTATTTCAACCATTGCAAAAACTCAGCTACAGGCCATGCAAATGACGGTGTTTGTGTTGTTACCGTCGATCCTGTTATCCGGTTTTTTGTTTCCGTATGAGGCAATGCCGGTGCCGGCACAGTGGATTGCAGAGGTGTTGCCCGCCACACATTTTATGCGCATGTCCCGTGGAATTATCTTGCGTGATGCGGACATTTTCAGTTTGCAGTTTGATGCA
Organism: Rhodoferax sp. OV413; assembly: GCA_943330915.2. GTDB lineage: Bacteria > Pseudomonadota > Gammaproteobacteria > Pseudomonadales > Pseudohongiellaceae > Pseudohongiella. The sequence goes on from CALQJO020000025.1 coordinate 35,002, forward strand.
CTGGCCTTGATTGGTTTTACTGTGGTCGGATTGATGGTTGCGTCCAGCCGTTTTTCCAAACGGCTGAATTAACAGTGATGTGAGACTTACCGCGCACGCGCCGCAATCCGCCGGTACTCACGATACGCCGGTGTCCAGAAATTGTGCTCGATAATTTCCAGCAACTCTTCATCCGGAATTTCACGGGCATGGCCTTGGCTCATCGCCATTTTTGCAACCGCAAAGGCAATCTTGCGGCTGATTTGCGGCAAATCCGTCAGCGGCGGCAAAATGGAGGCGCTGTTGTCGTCAACCTGCGGAGCATTCTCAGACAAGGTAATACTGGCAATCATCAGCATTTCATCGGTCACCCGCGCCGACTTGCAGGCAATCACGCCAAGTCCTATGCCGGGAAAAATGTAACTGTTATTGCACTGGGCAATTGCGTAGGTTTTGCCCTTGTAATCCACGTTACCAAAGGGACTGCCGGTAGCGACAATCGCGTTGCCATCAGTCCATTGCAGTACCTCTGCCGGATGCGCCTCAACCTGCCGCGATGGATTGCTCAAGGGCAGAATAATCGGGCGCGGACAGGTTTCGTGCATGCGGCGCACAAGACCTTCGGTGAATAAACCCGGCTTGCCGGAAACGCCGATGAGCACGCCGGCGCTTACATTGTTGATGACATCAAACAGCGTCGCATAGTCGCTGTCTGGTTGAAGATTCCACCCCTTTAATGCCGACACGGGTTGCATCAGCTTCTGCTGAAAATCCATCAGATTTTGCATACCTTCGGTCAGCAGCCCAAAGCGATCCACCATAAAAATCTGTGCCCGCGCCTGCGCATCACTTAAGCCTTCGGTCACCATGGCGCTGATGATCAGTTCCGCGATGCCGCATCCGGCAGAGCCAGACCCCACAAACACAATGCGCTGAGCGCTGAGTTTTTCGCCTTTTTTGCGGCAGGCGGCCAACAGCGTGCCAAGAGTGACAGCCGCAGTGCCTTGAATGTCATCGTTGAAGCAACACAACCGATGACGGTGGCGCTGCAGGATTGGCATCGCATTAGGCTGCGCAAAGTCTTCAAACTGAATCAGCACACCAGGCCAGCGCTCCTGCGCGGCGTCAATAAACCGGTCAACAAAGGCGTTATAGTCGTCGCCGGTAATGCGCGGATGACGCAGGCCCATGTACATCGGGTCATCGAGCAGTTTTTGATTATTGGTGCCCACATCCAGCGCCACGGGCAGCGTGTAAGCGGGGCTGACGCCACCACAGGCGGTGTAAATTGATAACTTGCCAATGGTAATACCCATTCCGCCAATGCCCTGATCACCCAGACCCAGCACACGCTCACCGTCGGTCACCACAATCACTTTGACCTTTTCCTTGGTCACGCTTTGCAGGATGTCGCCCATGAACTCGCGCTCTTCGTAGGACAAAAACAGACCGCGCGCCCTGCGGTAGATATCGGAGAAATGCTCACAGGCATCTCCCACCGTCGGCGTATAAATGATGGGCAACATCTCAACCAGATGTTCACTGATCAGACGATAAAACAGCGTTTCGTTGGTGTCCTGCACAGCCCGCAAATAGATGTGCTTGTTGATGGGTTCCTCAAAACTGCGATATTGCCCGTAGGCACGCTCAACCTGCCCCTCGATTGTTTCATGACGGGGTGGCAGCAGACCCATCAGATTAAAGGTGCGTCGCTCTTTCTCAGTAAAGGCTCCCCCTTTATTCAACAGGGGTGTTTCCAATAACGTAGGGCCGGCGTAAGCGATGTATAAGGGTTTCTGCGTTGACATTAATGACTCGTAAGGATACCGATGGCTTGGATTATCGTTGGTGATCAACTTGTATTAACGACGCGCGCTCGGAAATGCCTGCAATGTGGGCGTCTCGTCCAGCGCATTTAATGCAATCGATGGAGCTTCCAGCTTGAGGTGCGCAAACAGTGCGCGGCCATTGTCGGACAGCGGGCGTAAGGCCTGACCATTGTCCTGTACCGCGGGCATGACTTTCATACGCACTGATCCGCGGACATTGCCACCAATCACCATAATGCTCGGCGCCTCAGTATCAACCTTGACCACAATGTCACAATGTGTGCGCGCGCCATCTCCCAACTGTGTGCGCCGTTCTGCAAGGCTGCGGTAATTGGGCCGACTTCCCCGGCATAGCAGATCGCCCGGCTCAATCGCGACCTGACCCGGATCGTAGGCGGTAAAGACTGCACTGTTATCAAGACCGTCTGTGGCACGGATAGCCTGATCGATGTACGTGTGATGGGCGATGGCGCGGCGGAATTGCGCAGGTTCTGCCAAACCGCTCTCGCACATCACCCAGGAAATGAACGCGGCGGACCAGGCATGTCGCCAGCGCGCGCCGGTGCCTTCAGCATTCCAGTTAGCATTCTGACGTTGCAGAATCCAGTCGCTGTCAGGTGTTGCCGCCCAATAGCCGGCAATTGAACTGGCTACTCTGGCACCCTCACCTGCGTTCATGCGGGGAAAGGTAGTGCGCTGCATTTGCTGAGAGGGTGATTGCTGGGAGGGTGATTGCAGAGAGGACGATTGCTGGGAGGCTGATGACGGGAATGGCTGCGCCTGCAGCTGATCATCCACACTAAAACCAAAATAGGCCCATTCCTGCACGGCGGTGTCCACGATTCGACGGCGCACGTCACTCAAAGGCATGGATCTGCAGCTGCGATCAGTGATGCGCATGCTGCCCGGCGTACCCGCAACACGCTCGATGGGTGAACGCACGTCAAGTACATCAGCAGGCAGTCGGTCCAGCGATTCAGAAGGCTGTGCCTGCAGCGAGGCGGCAGCAATCAACAACAGGCTGAGGCCAGAAAGCAGTCTGATTACAGGCATAAGGTCATCTATCCGGAAACACAGAAAAAACATGAACGATCGACACGAGGCAGTGTAACGGCTTGAAGGCTGAACGGGAATACGCGCGCCGGAAACTGGACAATTCTGCGCGGTGCAGATACCTTCTGGCCCTAATCCGAGCGTGTTGCAAAGTACAAGGTTGATTGATGAAAACTCCCCTGCCCGATGGCCTGATTGTGGTGGCAAAGGCTGACTGTCCAACCTGTCGATTGGTTGAACCTTTGCTGGCGGAACTGGCCCAGGCCGGTCCACTGACCGTGTATGTGCAGGATTCAACAAACTATGCATCAAACCTTAGTGGCACGCACTTTGACGAGACGCTGGAATATTCATGGCGTTTGGGTACCGAGTTTGTGCCAACGCTGATCCGCGTTGCCAACGGTATAGAGATTGCCCGCACCTATGGCTGGCACAAAGACGAGTGGCGTGCCATCACCGGATTGGGCGCATCACTGGGTCAAACGCTGGATCCGGCATTACCCGACATGCGCCCCGGCTGCGGTTCCAAAACACTGGAACCCGGCATTGCCGAGCGGCTGGAACTGGCCTTTGGGGATTTCAAACTGCAGTCCAGGCACATTGATATCAGCGGCGCTGATGATGCGATTGAAGCCTGTTATGAGCGCGGCTGGAGCGATGGTTTGCCGGTTGTTCCACCAACACCGCTGCGGGTGCTGCGCATGCTTAAAGGCACCCGCCGCGCAGCGCACGAGATTGTGGGTTTGATGCCACCCGACCTGCTGCCCTGCACCGTGGAAAAAGTCGCGATTAATGCGGTGATGGCCGGATGCAAACCCGAATACATGCCGGTGTTACTGGCGGCGCTGGAAGCGGCATTGGATGAAGACTTTGGTTTGCACGGATTGATTTGTACCACCATGTTTGGCAGCCCGATGATCATGGTGAACGGCCCCATTGCAAAAGCAATCGGCATGAACTCCGGCGGCAATGCTTTGGGCCAGGGTAACCGCGCCAATGCCACCATCGGCCGCGCGCTGCAACTGATCATTCGTAATGTCGGCGGTGGTCGACCCGGCGAGATTGACCGTGCCACGTTGGGTAATCCGGGCAAATACAGTTTTTGTTTTGCTGAAGCGGAACACAGCGATTGGCTGCCCATGGCACAGGAGCGCGGCATCGCGCCCGGCCGCTCCGCTGTCACCGTGTTTCCGGGTGAAGGTGTGCAAGGCATCATCGACCAGAAGTCGCGTGATCCGGAGTCACTGGTTCGCTCCTTTGCCCTGTCGCTGCGCGCAGTAGATCATGCCAAGCTGGCGATGGCCGGTGATGCGGTGCTGGTGGTATCACCTGAGCACTCAAGAGTATTTATTGAGGCGGGCTGGTCCAAGCAGCGCCTGCGCGAGGAACTCGAAAACCTGTTGTTGACCCCCGGTAAGGATCTTCTGGTGGGGGTCGGCGGTATTGCCGAAGGCATCCATGAACGCTTCAAAGACAAGCTGGTTCCCAAGTTCCGACCGGGCGGCTTGTTGATTATCAGGGCTGGCGGCACCGCCGGTCTGTTTTCTGCCGTGATTGCCGGCTGGGCCGCCTCTGGTCCGATCGGCTCATCTCCTGTCACCCGAGAGGTAACGCTATGAATGAAACCATACTGCTGGATCCAACAGCAGAAAACGCCCCGGCGCAGCGGGCGCGTCTGCCAAGACCCGCCAATCTGCACAACAAGGTTGTTGGCCTGCTTGATATCTCCAAGCCACGCGGGAATATTTTTCTCGACAGGATTGAAGAGCAATTGACGGCGTTGGGTATCGAGGTGAAGCGTTACAGCAAACCCACGTTTACCCGCCCGGCCCCAACTGAGCTGAAGCAACGCATGGCTGCTGAAGTCGACCTGCTGGTGGAAGGATTGGCTGACTGAGGATCGTGCACGTCGTGCTGTATGCATGACATTGCTGATCTGGAGTCTCGCCAGATACCCGGAGTAGGAGTTGCTTCCAGTGAATTTGTTGACGCGGCTGCTGCGCAATGCAAGGCGTTGGGTTTTGATCCCGCCATGGTGTTTGTTCCGCATCCGATACAGAACCGGACCGACGCAGAAATGCGCGTCCTGGCTGATGAAGCGCTGGGTGCGATTGTGCGCCTGTTGCGTTCAGACGGGGACGCAGCACACAACTGACACAGTCAATTCAAGGTGGGTGTGCGTCGCATCATGTCATCAGAACTGATTCGCCACCCACCAGCCGTGGACAAGGTGCTGGCCTGGCCAGCCATGCAAGCGTTGATTGCCTGCCATGGCCGCACCCTGGTGCTGACGTCGTTGCGCGCCGGCCTGCAGCAATGGCGGCAAGGTAACTTCGACGATGACCGCAGTCTGCTGACCTGGGTGCAGGCGGATTTGCAGCGCCGGCTGGCACCGTCCTTTAAAGCCGTCTTTAACCTCACCGGTACCGTGTTACACACCAATCTGGGCCGCGCGCCGTTACCGCCGGAAGCCATCAAAGCCATCTCCGATGTCGCCAGCGGTGCCAGCAATCTGGAATATGATTTAAACACCGGCAAACGTGGCGACCGCGATTCCCATGTTGAGCGCTGGATCTGTGAACTGACCGGCGCTGAAGCGGCCACGGTGGTCAACAACAATGCGGCGGCCGTGCTGTTGGTGTTAAACACACTGGCCAGACGTCGGCAAGTCATCGTGTCACGCGGAGAATTGATTGAAATCGGCGGCTCTTTCAGGTTGCCTGATGTGATGGAGCGTGCCGACTGCAAATTACATGAAGTCGGCACCACCAATCGCACCCACGCGCACGATTTTGCCGATGCGGTGAACTCACGCACCGCCCTGCTGCTCAAGGCTCACACCAGTAATTATGCGATTCAGGGTTTCAGCCAGCAGGTCGGTGAGCAAGAGCTGGCACAGATTGCCCATCAGCATAACCTGCCCTTGGTGGTTGACCTGGGCAGCGGTTCACTGATTGATCTGCGAACACTGGGACTGCCGGCGGAACCGGTGGTCAGGGATGTGCTGGCCGCCGGCGTTGATGTGGTGACCTTCAGCGCTGACAAACTGCTGGGCGGCCCACAGGCCGGAATCATTGCCGGACGCGCGGAACTGATCAGCAAAATACGCAAAAATCCACTTAAACGCGCTCTGCGCTGCGACAAACTCACCCTCGCAGCACTGGAGGCGGTATTAAAACTGTATGCCAACCCTGACACTCTGACCTTGCGTATCCCGACATTGCGTCTGCTGACGCGCAGTCAGGCAGCGATTCAGCAAACCGCCAATGTGCTGCTGCCGTCTCTGCGCGACTGGGCCGGCGCTGAGTTTGTGGTGGATACCTGCGAGGTGCATAGCCAGATTGGCTCCGGTTCACTGCCACTGGATCTGCTGCCCAGTGTTGCGTTACGCCTGCGCAGCGCCCAAGGCAACAAACGCACCCAGAATCGTATGGTGCGCGATCTTGCCCTGCGGCTGAGACAGTTGCCGCAACCGGTGATCGGCCGCATCGCCGATGACAGCCTGCTGTTGGATTGCCGCTGTGTGGAAGATGCTCAGCCATTGTGCTTTCAGTGGCTGGGCGCTGTTGCGGCAGGCTCTGAGACGGCCACATGATTATTGCTACGTCCGGGCACGTTGATCACGGCAAGACCACGCTGATCAGGGCGCTGACAGGCAAGAATACCGATCAGCTGCCTGAAGAGCAGCAGCGGGGCATGACCATTGACCTGGGGTTTGCCTGGCTGCATGACCCCTTGGCCGGGGCAATAGGATTTGTTGATGTCCCGGGACATGCGCGTTTTATCAGGACCATGTTGGCGGGCATTGCCGGTGCTGATGCTGCGCTGCTCGTCATCGCCGCCGATGAAGGCCCCATGCCACAGACTCAGGAGCACCTAGTGCTGCTGGACTTGCTGGGTGTCAACCGCGCCATTGTGGTGATCAGCGCCATTGACCGGGCCAGCCCGGCAGAGATAAGCGCCTGTCATGCCGCTATCCAGAAGTTGCTGGTCGGCAGCATCCTCGCGGGTTCGCCCGTTATCGAGGTTTGCGCACCCAGCGCAGAAGGCATCAACAATCTGTTGACTGCCATTCGCACACTGGCATCCACGATCACCCTGCGCACCGCGGCGGGGCATCCGCGCTTCTTAATCGACAGACGCTTCAGTGTGCCAGGGGCGGGCTGTGTGGTGACCGGCACCTTGCTAAGCGGACAATTGTCACTGGCTGAACAAAAAAATAGCAATCTGCACATCGGCACTGAGCAGGCCCTGCCGGTGCGGCTGCGCGCCATACAAATTGACGGACAACCGGTCTCTGAGCTTCGTGCCGGACAGCGTGCGGCCCTTAATCTGACAGGTGATTTCAACAGCCGGCACCCACAGCGCGGGGACTGGCTGTTGGCTGGCGCGCTGTTACAGAGCAGTGCGCGCATGGATATACAGTTACGCCTGCTCCCCGAGACCCGCATTCACCGCGGCACGCTGCAATTTCTGACCGGCGCCAGCGCCATCAGCGGCCACCTGGTCTGGCTGGATGAAGTCGCAGGCCTTGCCCAAGTGCTGCTTGATCAGCCCGTGCATACGCTGGTCGGTGATTGCCTTATTGTGCGTGAACCCTCTGCCAACCGCACACTTGGCGCAGGGCGGGTACTAGATCCGCTTGGAGGACAACGCGGCCGCAGTAAACCAGCTGCCATACTGCGACTTAAAGCCTTGTGCACGGCGACTCATGCGTTAGCAGCCTTGACTGTGGAAACTGAACATTTGATTGAGGTAGATCTGCCGGCATTCGCAAAGCGCTGGAATCTGCGTGCAGATGAACTCGATGCCACCCTCCCTGCCGCCTGCGTGATACAACTGGGTGACTACGCATTGAGCACGCGGCAATTGGCAAGGATTGATGCCTGCCTGCTGGAGAGCGTGCGTC
>CALQJO020000026.1 GCA_943330915.2 Rhodoferax sp. OV413
CGGCTGCCGTCTGCTGTTTCAGATTAACGCGCTGCTGAACCGCGGCTGGCACGTTTTCGGTCGCTTTCTGTCAGATTTTTTTTACGAATACGGATGCTCAGCGGCGTAATCTCCACCAGCTCGTCTTCGTCGATGAATTCCATCGCCTGTTCCAAGGTATGTTTGGTCGGCGGCGTCAGGACGATGTTTTCGTCAGTTCCTGACGCACGTACGTTAGTGAGCTGCTTGCCTTTGATCGGATTAACGACCAGATCATTATCGCGGCTGTGAAGGCCTATAATCATGCCTTCATACACCTCAATGTTTGGCTCAATAAACAGACGGCCACGCTCCTGCAACATCCACAGGGAATAACCCAGCGCCTTGCCGGTCACCATAGACACCAGCACCCCGTTTTTACGTGCCGCCAGCTCACCCTGCTTGACCGCGCCATAATGATCAAACACATGGTTCATCATGCCGGTGCCAGATGTCATACTCATAAACATGGAACGGAAACCAATCAAACCGCGTGTCGGTATTTCAAAGGTCAGGCGTACACGCCCTTTGCCATCGGGTAACATATCCTGCATTTCTGCGCGGCGCAGGCCGAGCTCTTCAATCACTGCGCCCTGATGCTCATCGTTACAGTCGATGACCAGTGCTTCGTAGGGCTCCTGCATGACGCCTTCAACTTCTTTCATGATTACTTCAGGACGGGAGACGGCCAGCTCAAAACCTTCACGGCGCATGGATTCGATCAGCACCGACAAATGTAATTCTCCTCGGCCGGATACTTTATATTTGTCTGCTGATTCACCTGGCTCAACCCGCAACGCAACGTTGTGTATCAATTCACGCTCAAGTCTGTCCTTGAGATTACGGGTCGTGACGTACTTGCCCTCTCGTCCGGCAAACGGTGAATCATTTACCTGGAAAGTCATGCTGATGGTTGGCTGATCAACCGTCAGCGGGGGCATGGCTTCAATATGCTCTGGATCACAGATAGTGTCGGAGATGTGCAACTTGTCGATGCCAGTTATACAGATGATTTCACCGGCAGTGGCTTCCGGCACATCGATACGCTCCAGTCCCAGGTGACTCTTCACCTGCAGAATTTTGCCTTTACGCTGGTTGCCCTCAACGTCAACAATTACGACCTGCATGTTGGGCTTGGCGATACCACCGGTCACACGGCCGATACCAATAACACCCACATAACTGTTGTAGTCCAGGGCACTGATCTGCATACGGAAAGGCGCGTCGATGTTGACGGGGGGAGGCGGTACAAACTTGATAATAGTGTCAAACAACGGATCCATGTTGTCGCTCATGGTATCCGCTTCCAGGCCCGCGATACCGTTCAGTGCCGAGGCGTAAACTACCGGAAAATCCAGCTGTTCGTCCGTGGCACCGAGTCGGTCAAACAGATCAAATACTTCACCAAGCACCCAGTCCGGACGCGCGCCGGGGCGGTCGATTTTGTTGATAACTACAATAGGGTGCAGACCCTGCGCAAAGGCTTTCTGAGTCACAAACCGGGTTTGCGGCATCGGTCCGTCAACGGCGTCAACCAACAGCAGCACGCTGTCTACCATCGACATTACACGCTCTACCTCACCACCAAAGTCAGCGTGACCCGGGGTATCTACAATGTTGATGTGGTAACCGTTCCAGTTAATAGCGGTGTTTTTGGCCAGAATGGTAATACCACGTTCTTTCTCCTGATCGTTGGAGTCCATGACTCGCTCAACATTCCCACCACGGGTGTTCAGCGTGCCGGAGAGGTTCAGCAGTTTATCAACCAGAGTAGTCTTGCCATGGTCAACGTGGGCGATAATGGCGATGTTGCGGATTTTTTCAATCACGGAAAAGAACCTGTAAATAAGAAGATTGCTGCGACGCTTGGCCGCAGATGGATCATGCAGATCACTAACAAAAATGGCGGCAGAGTATACAACGGACTGCGGGGGCTTGTCAGTCAACTATTTATGACAAACTAACGCACCAAAAAAGCGCACTTAAAACATCTTAAAACACTGAGCACTCTCACGACCGTTAAACACCTAAAGTAAAGAAGCCAGCGTGTTTAAGATGAGATGCTTGCTGTAGAGTCATCATGCCCTTTTAACTGTTGCTCAACAACAACCATATTGAGGTAAATGGATGCCCTCCCTGACGCTAGCAGCGGACAGCAGAAGTGCGCCGCTCAACTGTCCTGGCTCTATGCGCAATAAAACATCCAACACTTGTTTCCCCTGTATTTTGTTGTCATCCGGGGTTTGCACTTCCAGAATGTCCCAATCACCAGTTACACTGACTCCGCTATTGAGTATCTGAGCATGATTCTCAGGTTGCGACGCAGAACCTGGACCAGACGATGCCTGACCGGGCGAGTTTTGATGGTGATTTCGGGGAAAAATCTGATCAGGTAACGCATTAAAATCTCTGCGGCGAGTCTGGCACCATAACAGGGCTTGACCATGGTTATTGCACCTTAATGGTGCGTTTTTATAGGCGCCTAGCAAACAAGCGTCTGATTTATCAAGCTATTGCGCAGCCATTCTGGTGGCACGCATTTTGCTGAACACTCTGAACTCGGGGACTGAGCGGCCGCCACAGTATTGTGCCGTCTGCCCGTACTGTTGAGCGCAGATTGCTACAGCATCAGTAACTCGTGGCTGACGCCGATATAAAAATCCCGGCAAAGTCACTCTTTATTTCTAGATCAAACGGAGGATCAGGAATGTCTAAAACTTTAGAAATGATCAAAGAACATAATGCAAAGTGGGTAGACCTCCGTTTTACGGACACTAAGGGTAAGGAACAGCACGTGACTTTCCCGGTCTCCAAAGTCGACGAAACCTTTCTTGAGGGCGTGATGTTTGACGGTTCATCGGTCGCTGGTTGGAAAGGTATCAACGAGTCAGACATGATTCTGCGCCCGGACGACAGCACTGCGGTACTTGATCCGTTTGCTGACGAGATTCAGGTTAACCTGCGTTGCGACATTATCGAGCCACGCACCATGCAGGGATACAATCGCGATCCGCGCTCTGTGGCACGACGCGCTGAAGAGTATCTAAAATCTACCGGTATCGCGGACAAGGCGTTCTTCGGACCGGAAAACGAATTTTTTGTGTTTGACGACATCAAGTGGCACGTTGGCATGGATCGGTCTTTCTTCCAGATCGGCAGTGACGAAGCAGCCTGGTCAAGCGACAAGAAAATAGAAGGCGGCAATATGGGTCACCGTAACCGCGTCAAAGGCGGCTACTTCCCGGTTCCACCCGTCGATGCATTGCACGACCTGCGTGGCGCCATGTGCGATACCATGGCCTCCATGGGCATCGACGTTGAACTGCACCACCACGAAGTTGCCAATGCCGGCCAGTGTGAGATCGGCGCAAAATTCAATACGCTGGTTGCCAAGGCTGACGAAGTACAGATTCTTAAGTACTGCATCCTGAGCACAGCACACGCCTACGGCAAAACTGCAACCTTTATGCCCAAGCCACTGGTTGGTGACAACGGTTCAGGCATGCACGTTCACATGTCCCTGTCCAAAGATGGCAAAAACACATTTGCGGGTGATGGCTACGCTGGTCTATCTGATACTGCGCTGTACTACATTGGCGGCATCATCAAACACGCGAAGACACTGAACGCCTTCGGTAACGCGTCTACCAACTCGTACAAGCGACTGGTGAAAGGTTTTGAGGCTCCGACACTGCTGGCCTACTCGTCACGCAACCGTTCTGCTTCCATACGTATTCCTTACATTCTGGGCGGCAACCCACGCGCCATCCGTATCGAAGTACGTTTTGGCGACAACACTGCCAACCCTTACCTGTACTTCGCCGCGCTGCTGATGGCAGGTCTGGACGGTATTCAGAACAAGATTCACCCCGGAGATCCGGCTTCCAAAGACCTGTATGACCTGGAGCCAGAAGAAGAAGCGCTGATTCCGAAGGTGTGTTACTCACTGGACGAAGCACTGGACAATCTGGATGCCAACCGTGACTTCCTCAAGAAAGGTGGCGTTTTCTGCGACGACCTAATCGATGCGTACATCGAACTGAAGCGTCAGGATTGCACTCGTTTGAACATGTCTACGCACCCCGTAGAGTTCGACATGTACTACAGCCTGTAACAACCAGCCGCTAAAAGCTGTCTGAAGAATCGCCTGCGCGGGACATCCGGCAGGCGATTTTTTTTGGCCGCAAAAATAAACAATTCTGGCATCAAGCACTATTTTGGTGCATTGTATTTTGCGCGTGACTGAATCAGGTGCGCCGTCCATCCCTGCAGTCACCGTACACGCCTCAAAAACCGTTGAACCTGTTCAGTTTCCGACCTGACACAGCCAGCCTCATCATGGTTTGGAACTTGCATGCATCTGCTGATGATCCGGATTGGCAGTGATAAACCCCGGGCTCGTTTGTTTCTGGAACCAGCTAAAAACCATGTTTGATAGCAGCAACCCAAAACTATGCAGGCGACTTCTGGACAGCATGTCTACCGCCGTACTATTGCTGGATACCGAGCTACGCCTGCAGTACATCAATCTGGCGGCAGAAAGCCTGTTGGCGGTCAGTGGCAGACAGCTGCAAAATATCTTTATCGGAGATATTTTTGTTAACGCCGAGCAGGACGTGCAGGACATACGGCAGGCGCTTGCCTTGCAGCACAGTTTTACCAAACGCAAAGCCCAGCTGCAATTAAGCAGCGGGCGCATGCTGCAGGGAGATTACACGGTCACGCCGCTTCTTGATTTTGTCGACGTGTCCATCCTAATCGAAGTGCAGGGTACAAATTATGCGGAGCGCATCAGTCGCGACGAGAACATGATTTCCACCCACGAAACCACTCGCGAACTTGTCCGCGGCCTGGCCCATGAAATCAAGAATCCGCTCGGTGGTATTCGCGGCGCGGCACAGTTGCTGGCGGCTGAACTGCCAAATTCAGAGCTGACCGACTATACCAACGTCATCATTGAAGAGGCTGATCGCCTGCATAAGCTGGTTGACCGACTGGTAGGATCACGCAAACCCATGGAGTTTCGCAAACTGAATATCCATGAAGTGCTGGAACGTGTGCGCAACCTGATCGAAGCGGAGGTGCGCGATCGTGACATCAGCGTCGAGCGTGATTACGATCCAAGTATTCCGGAACTGCTGGGTGATTCCGAACAACTGATACAGGCGGTGCTCAATATTGTCCGCAATGCCGTGCAAGCGCTGGAAAGCCCGCATGTCAAACACCGTTCAGGGCTGATAGAACTCAAAACTCGCATCATGCGCAACATCACCATCGGAACTGTTTTCCACAAACTGGTGACCCGCATTGAAGTTGTTGACAACGGGCCAGGCGTCCCTCCTGAACTGATCGACAGTATCTTTTTCCCAATGATCAGTGGTCGCGCTGAAGGAACCGGCCTGGGACTGTCCATCGCGCATTCCATCATCAATCAGCACAAAGGCATCATTGAGTGCAAGAGCCAGCCGGGCTGCACCCGGTTTACCATTTATCTGCCAGTGTTGCGCCAAACACCGGCGCCCAACCTGTTTAACTCCGGTCAGACAGGTACATAGCGTTCACAGAGTATAGAAACCATGAGCAAACATAATACGGTCTGGGTTCTGGATGATGATAAGTCGATTCGTTGGGTGCTGGAGAAGTCACTCAGCAGATCTGGCCTGCACACACAAAGCTTTGAGAATGGCGATGATCTGTTGCACCGGCTGGAGAAGGAGCGGCCAGACGCAATCATCAGCGACATCCGCATGCCCGGCATCAATGGTCTTGATCTGCTATCAACCGTTCATGAGCGATTCCCGCAACTGCCGGTGATTATCATGACCGCGCACTCGGACCTGGACAGCGCGGTTTCATCCTATAGCCGCGGTGCGTTTGAATACCTGCCCAAACCGTTTGACATTGAAGAGGCCGTGGCCATGACACAGCGTGCATTGGAACATGCACGCGAGCAGGACATTGAAATCCCATCTCCGATCATCGAAAGCAGCAAAGAAATCATTGGTGAAGCGCCGGCGATGCAGGAAGTTTTCCGGGCGATCGGCAGGCTCTCGCAGTCAAACATTACTGTGCTTATCAACGGCGAATCCGGCACTGGCAAAGAACTGGTGGCGCACGCCCTGCACAAACACAGCCCTCGTCGCGAACGCCAGTTCATTGCCCTTAACGTTGCCGCTATTCCCAAAGATCTGATCGAGTCAGAGTTGTTTGGTCATGAAAAAGGCTCGTTCACCGGCGCCACCGCACACCGCACCGGGCGTTTTGAACAAGCCAATGGGGGCACTCTGTTTCTGGACGAAATCGGTGATATGCCCGCTGAGACCCAGACCCGACTGTTGCGCGTGCTCTCCGATGGCGAGTTTTACCGGGTCGGCGGCACAACGCCGATCAAAGTCGACGTACGCATCATTGCAGCAACCCACCAGAATCTCGAAAAACTGGTTGCACAGCACTTGTTCCGAGAAGACCTTTTCCATCGCCTTAACGTGATTCGCATCCACATTCCGCGCCTTCGCGACCGCCGGGAAGATATCCCACGGCTGGCCCGGCACTTCCTGGCCAAGGCAGCTGAAGAACTTGATGTGGAATGCAAGGTATTGCGCCCGGAAACCGAAAAGTACATTACCGGCCTGAATTGGCCAGGCAATGTTCGGCAACTGGAAAATTTTTGTCGCTGGATAACCGTGATGGCATCCAGCCGCGAAGTGCGGTTGGATGACCTGCCGCCTGAACTGATGGAACATCAGGCACAAAACAGCAACGCGCGTGACTGGACCCAATTGCTGGATGAGTGGGCGGATCAGGAGCTTAATCTCGGACACAAAGGCATTCTGGAACAGGCGACACCGGAATTTGAGCGCACTATGATTAACGTGGCGCTCAAACATACCCTTGGCCGTCGCCGCGATGCCGCCTTGCTACTGGGCTGGGGCCGGAATACCTTGACCCGCAAAATCAAGGAGTTAGGCATCGACGATGGCCAGCCAGATGTGGATGACAACGACGACTGATCTCTGCCACACATCATGACAAAGCTCAGGTTGAAAAATACCTGAGCGCAACCTATATTTGCCGCACCACATTACACGGTCACCCGCAACAGGTGGTCTGTTAACTCGCGATGGGCAAATAACAATATGATTGAAATCAGTCACATCACCAGAAAATTTGAACACTTCACTGCCGTAGACGATCTGAGTTTTTCCGTTGCTGAAGGCGAAGTGCTGGGCTTTCTTGGTCCTAACGGTGCCGGCAAGTCGACCACCATGAAAATCATCACCGGATTTTTGGCACCCAGCTCGGGCCGCGTCAGCATTGATGGTCACGATATCGCTGAAAACCCGATGTCTGCCAAGGCTCTGATCGGTTACCTACCCGAAGGCGCGCCCAGCTACCCGGACATGAGTGTCATCAGTTTTCTGGAGTTCATCGCAGACATCCGTGGACTGAGCGGCGCACAAAAGCAGCAGCGCATCGAAAAAGTTATCAATGATGTCGAGTTGTCCAGTGTCTGCCACCAAACCATCGAGACTCTGTCCAAAGGCTTCAAGCGTCGGGTCGGGCTGGCACAAGCCATCCTGCATGATCCTAAGGTGTTGATTCTCGACGAACCCACCGACGGACTCGATCCCAATCAGAAACACCAGGTTCGCAATCTGATCCGCAACCTCGCCAAAGACAAAATAGTGATAGTGTCTACTCACATCCTTGAGGAGGTCAGCGCAGTCTGTACCCGGGCTATTATCATTAACAAGGGGCGTATTGTGGCGGACGCCGCGCCGGCCGAACTGGAGGCAGCAGCCCCTGCAGAATTTATCATTGAGAGCCAGGCGTCACCGGGCAAACTGGAAGCCTTCTTCCGTAGCGTGACCACCGCGGGAGCACAATAATCATGGGAAAAACCGGCATTATTTTTAAACGCGAGCTTTATGCGTACTTCAGCACACCACTCGCCTATGTATTTATTGTGATCTTCCTGGTGATGAATGGCATTTTCACCTTTGATCTGGGCGGCTTTTTTATCCGCGGCCAGGCAGATCTGCAACCGTTTTTCAGTTTTCATCCCTGGCTCTACCTGTTTATGATCCCGGCGTTGGCGATGGGTCTGTGGGCTGATGAACGCAAATCCGGCACCATAGAATTGCTGATGACACTGCCAATACGACTGCGTGATGCGGTACTAGGCAAGTTTCTGGCGGCCTGGGTACTGAGCGGTATCGCCCTGCTGCTGACGTTTCCGATCTGGATGACGGTCAACTACCTGGGATCTCCCGACAATGGCGTGATACTGGCTGCCTACATTGGCAGCTGGCTGATGGCCGGTGGTTTTCTTGCCATCGGCTCCTGTATGTCAGCACTCACACGAAACGCAGTGATTGCGTTCATTCTTACCGTGGCAATCTGTTTTGTGTTTGTTTCATCAGGCTCCCCTATTGTGCTTAACGCATTCTCGGGCTGGGCGCCGCAGATACTGCTGGATGCCATCGCAACCCTGAGCTTCCTGACACATTTTGATGCCATCAACAAGGGTGTGCTGGATATCCGCGACCTGTTGTTTTTTGCGGCAGTGATCACAGCCTGGCTGTTGGCGTCCGCCATTGTTATTGAAATCAAGAAAGCGAACTAGGAGCTGGCCATGAATAAAAAAGCATTATTTTCAAATGCCGGGCTCACATTAACCGCTGGTGGCCTGCTGGTGACAGTACTGATTATCAGCCTTTTGCCCCGCATCCGCATCGACCTGACACAAGACAGCCTTTATACCCTCAGTGATGCGACTCGCGATATCGTCGCGAATCTTGATCGTCCGATAGAGCTGACATTTTTTTACTCTGAAGAGTCGGTAACCGAGGTTCCACAGGTACGCGCCTATGGTTTGCGTGTGCAGGAAATGCTGCGCGAGATGGTGATTGCCAGCAATGGCAATCTCAGTTTCGAGATAGTTGATCCGGCGCCGTTTTCTGAAGAAGAAGATCGGGCAACCGCATATGGTATTCAGGCCGTACCTCTGGCAGCGGGTCGGGAAGCTGTTTATTTTGGCGTTGTAGCCACCGATCCTGCCACACAGACCGACACTGATGCCGGCATTTATCAGGCAATCCCGCTGGTTCGCCCGGATCAGGAAGAGTTTCTGGAGTATGAGTTTGCGCGTCTGATCACACGCACACTGGATCCGGATCCTACCGTCATCGGACTGCTCACATCGCTGGACATTGACGGCGGCTTTAACCCCGTTGCCCAGCAGCCCACACGGGCCTGGGCGGTCATGGATACCGTGCGTTATATGTATGACGTACAACGCGTGGAGAACACCGCAGGCAGCATTGACAGCAGCATTGACGTGCTGTTGATCGTGCATCCGCAGTCGCTGCCCGCACAGACCCTCTACGCGATTGATCAGTTTGTGATGCGTGGCGGCCGTGCGTTGATTTTTGTTGACCCCAACTCGGACACACAAACACAGATCGCGGTAAACAGTGGTGAGTTCCGCGACTCCATGAGCTCGGATCTGCCAGGGCTGTTGCAGGCTTGGGGTGTACAGTTTGACTCCACCCAGGTTGTTACAGATCAGGAACGTGCCTTGTATGTGACGCTACAACCTGGTGAGAGACCCGTGGCTCACCTCGGCATGATGGGGGTGCAGCGTGAAGGTTTTGCCAACGATATTGTCAGCGGTCAATTGCAGGTGATGAATATGTCATCAGCAGGCGCGTTGTCAAAAATGGAAGGCAGCACCACCACATTTGAGCCGCTGATCCAGACCAGTAACACCACGATGATGATGGGCACTGCGTTTTTCAGCGAAATGGGCGACCCGACACTATTACTCGATGAATTTGTATCTGAGGATCAGGCCCGCTTTCTTGCCGCCAGAGTATCGGGACGCTCTGCATCAGCATTCCCCGATGGTCCCCCGCAGCCGGATGATGCCGCCGATTCTGCGACACCTGTCCCCGATGATCACCTGAGTGAATCTCTGGGTGACATAGGTGTCATTGTGATTGCGGACTCCGACGTACTCGCGGATAGAATGTGGGCTCAGTCGCAGCAAGTGTTGGGACAACGGGTCATCAATGCGTTTGCAAGCAACGGTGATTTTGTAATCAATGCGCTGGACAATCTCAGCGGCAGCACTGCGTTGATTAACATCCGCAGCCGAGGACGTTATGCACGACCGTTTACCCGGGTCATCGATCTGCAGCGTGCGGCCGATGAGCGCCTGCGAGCTGAGGAAACCAATCTACTGCAACGTCTGTCAGAAACAGAACAACAACTGACGGCCTTGAACCAGAATAATGGCGGCACCATCAGTCCTGAGCAGAACGCAGAGATAGAGCGATTTATCCAGGTACAAACGGACACCCGACGCGCACTGCGAGACGTGCAATTCCAGCTAAACGCCGAGATTGACAGGCTGGGCACTACCTTGAAGTTGATTAACACCGCGTTGATACCGGGATTACTGGTGATCGCTGCATTGGGTATTGCATGGATGCGCAGCCGTCGCCGCAGGCTCGCTGTGCGTCGTTAAGCAAGGGGGATGAGACGCCGGACTACCCGGTTATTGGCAGATACACAGTGACCCGGGTTCCCTTTCCCAGTTCACTGTCGATATCCAGACGACCGTCATGGGCCTGTGCAATCAGGTTACACAGATACAAACCCAGACCAAAGCCGCCCGTGTTGCGCTGGCGCGCACTGTCGACCCGATAAAAGGGTTCACGGACGTGTTTGAGGTGTTCCTCTGATATACCCTCACCCTGATCAGTCACGCTGAGTACAGCCTCAGATTCTGTAAAACTCACTTTGACAGCAATTGGGCGGTTCTGACCGTGACGCATGGCGTTGTTGACTATATTGGCCAGCAACAACCGGATGCGCAGCTTGTCAATATGCATGGCTCTGTCGTGTTCAGGCAAGTCGAGCAGTAAACCACCGTCATAATCCTGATACTGTTGTGACAACATTCCGATGAAGTCTGCAAAATCAACATCATCCTGAATCAGAGCTGAGTGCTGTGTACTCAGTCGTTCAGCTTCAATCAGGTCGGAAATCAGCAGATCAATCTCATTAATGTCATCGCGCAAGTTCTCGCGCAGCGAGCTGTCTTCCATAAACTCCAATTGCAGTTTGGCGCGGGTAACTGGCGTACGCAGCTCATGACTGATCGCCAATAGCAGCTGACGTTTGGCCTCCAGCATGGACTGCAGCGAATCTGCCATGTGGTTGACACTGGCGGTCAATTCACCAAGCTCGTCGGCACGGGTCACCTGCACCCGGTAACTGAGATCGCCAGCACATATTCTTTCTGCGCCCTGGCGTAACCTGCGCACCGGATCCATCAGCCTTCGCACCTGCCAATAGTTGGAGAACAGAATAAAAATCGCAAAACCAAGACCGATGTACACCACCACATAATCATAGTTACTGAGCGACGGCGCTTTGCGGTTCAGAAAATATTCATAACCGCCACGCGCCACACGGATCACCTGTTCGTTGCCGACCGCCATCATCTGAGCTTCGTCGGACAACGTGCGCACAAACACCGCACTGTAGATGTCCAGATCAGACTGATCATCCGATTGCCAGTTGATGTGAGGACTACGAATAATGATTGTCAGCGACAGATCGCGCGCAAGATCTTCTGCGCGCTGCAAATCGGGAGGGATGCCAATTGCATCAACCAGCAAACGCACATTATCGAGATAAAACACAGGTAGCGGATTAAGACGTTCGCGCCGCCAGTTCTGATCAATCTGTCGCAGTGATAACGAGATCACGATTAGAAACAGGATAACGGTGACACTGAAAATCAGAAATAATCTGAGGAATAATGACTGAGGACGGCTGACCGTGGGCGCCTTATCCAACGAACTCATTGCAGCTTGCCAACAAATGTGTAGCCGCGCCCCCAGACGGTTTTAATAAATCGCGGGGTTTTGGAGGTGTCATCCAACTTGTGGCGCAAACGACTGACCAGCGTATCAACGGCGCGCGAAAACAGCTCCGCATCAATACCGCGCAGACGATTCATCAGCTCGTCACGTGTAAAGGTTTTGTTGGGAGACTTAATAAACAACACCAGTAATTCGTATTCCATGGTGGTCAACTCGATCAGCGTGCCATCCAGATGAACGGTACGCCGAGCGGTATCAACATCAAGCCCCTCAATCAGCGGCAAATCACTGGCCACACGATTATCATCGCTGGCACGACGCAATATATTGGTGATGCGCGCCACCAGTTCGCGCGGCTCAAAAG
Source organism: Rhodoferax sp. OV413 (assembly GCA_943330915.2). Taxonomy (GTDB): domain Bacteria; phylum Pseudomonadota; class Gammaproteobacteria; order Pseudomonadales; family Pseudohongiellaceae; genus Pseudohongiella. The sequence goes on from CALQJO020000026.1 coordinate 12,280, forward strand.
GTTTGGGCAAGTAATCATCGGCACCCAGTTCCAGACCCACAATTCGGTCGGTCACCTCGCCATGCGCCGTTAACATCATGATGGGCAACTGGCCAAAAATGGCAGACTTGGCACGAATCTCTCGACAGATTTCGAAACCATCCTTTTCCGGCAGCATTACGTCCAATATCAACAAGTCTGGCTTTGATCTTTTGAGCAACTCAAACCCTTTGCTGGGCGTATGCGCGACGGTGACCTTCATGTCATAACGGTCCAGATACTGTGTCAGTAGCTGCCCAAGTTTTTCGTCGTCATCAATAATCAGGATCTGTTTCATGCGCCGGAGTGTACGAATTTGCCTGAGATAAATCAATCAGGTGTCTGAGTCTGGCGTATAATGCCGGCCTTTGTCCGGCAACCAACTCAATAGAATCTGCATGATCAGTCTAAACAATGCGCGCCTGATGCGCGGTGAACATGTGCTGCTCGAAAGTGCCAGTCTGACTCTCCATAAGGGTCAGAAGGCCGGCATCATCGGGCGAAATGGCAGTGGTAAAACCAGTTTGTTTGCCTGTCTGACCGGGCAGCTCGGCCTTGATGCCGGTGACATTCAGATGCCAGACGATCTGCGCTGCGCGTGGATGAAACAGGAAACTGCCGGTTCATCCCGCTCAGCACTGGATCATGTTATTGATGGCGATGAGCGTTTCCGCGAAATTGAAGCGCTGTTGCAAAAGGCCGAAGACGATCACGATGGTCACGCTATCGCGCGGCTGCATGCAGAACTCGATAAAATCGACGGTTACAGCATCACGGTGCGTGCAGAGCAATTGCTGGCGGGGCTCGGTTTCAACACAGAGAGTTTTGCAAACCCGGTGTCATCATTCTCCGGAGGCTGGCGGGTCAGATTAAATCTTGCGGCTGCATTGATGGCCCCCTCAGATCTGCTGCTGCTTGACGAACCTACCAACCACCTCGATCTGGAAGCAACCATATGGCTGGAACAGTGGCTGATACGTTATCCCGGCACGCTGATGCTGATCTCGCATGACCGAAGCTTCCTTGACAAGGTGATTGATCACGTCATCAGTTTTGAATACAAAAATCTGTTTCTGTATCGCGGCAATTTCACCTCTTATGAAATACAGCGCGCGGAACGTATGGCGCAGCAACAGGCAGCACTTGAGAAACAACAACGCCGCAAAGCAGAGATTGAGGATTTTGTGCGTCGCTTCCGTGCCAAAGCCAGTAAGGCCCGACAAGCACAAAGCCGGCTGAAAGAATTGCAGCGCATGCAGGACATTGCGCCCGCACATATTGACTCACCATTCCGGTTTGAGTTTTTTTTGCCGGAAAAATCTTCTGACGATCTGATGAGTATCAAAAAAGCCGAGGTTGGTTTCACCGAACCTCTCATCAAAAACGTTTCACTGAAACTGCATGGCAACAGCCGTATTGGCCTGCTGGGATTCAACGGCGCAGGCAAGTCTACCCTGTTAAAAACCATCGCCACGCAATTGACGTTTTTGTCCGGTGACATCGTCAGTTCCAAACACCTCAAAGTGGGTTACTTTGCCCAGCACCAGGTTGACGTCATGGACATGCAGGCCAGCCCGATGCTGATGATGCAACGGCTGGACCCCAAGATCCGAGAGCAGGAAGTGCGTAATTTTCTGGGCGGATTCGATTTCCGGGGCGACCGGGTATCCGAGCCCATCCATAACTTTTCAGGCGGGGAAAAAGCCAGATTGGCGCTGGCTCTGATTGTCTGGCAAAAGCCCAATCTGTTGCTGCTGGATGAACCGACTAACCACCTTGATCTGGAAATGCGTCACGCCCTGACTGTTGCCCTTCAAGGGTTTGAAGGCGCCCTGGTGTTGGTGTCACACGACCGCCATCTGATGTCCAATACTGTGGATGAGTTCTATACCGTACATCGCGGACAACTGTCAGCGTTTGACGGCGATCTGGATGACTACGCGCGCTGGCTGCAGGATCCTGATGACCTGCGTAACACCAGTACCGGCAAAGATATCAAACCCACCAGCGTCAGCACTTCACCGGCCGTTGTAACGATCGATAAAAAAGATCAGCGCAAGCAGGCTGCAGCGCAGCGTGAGCAACTGGCGCCCCTGCGTCGCGAAATCCGTGTTCTGGAACAGAAAATGGAGAAGCTCGGCACTGAACTTGCTGCGCTTGAGGACAAACTGGGTGACGCGACGCTTTATGAAGACAAGCGTCGCAATGACTTGACCGAACTGCTACGCCAGCAAGGTTATTGCAAGGCTGAGCTGAACCAGTGTGAAGAGAACTGGCTGCTTAAAAGCACCGAATTGGAAAGCTTGTCCGAGTGATAAATCAGCGACGCGACGCCTGCAACTCAATCCGGTAGCGCTGCTGACGGTTATCGCGTTGCGTTAACACTTCGACCATATCACCGGCCTCGCGGTTTTCGAGCAGGTTAAGCAGATCATCCTCGTTAGCAATTGCGGTCGCGTCGATTTCAACAATCACATCACCGAGCACAATGCCGCTGTTGGTTTCCGTCAGACCCCGCATGCCGACCTGCTCCGGGCTACCGCCCTCAATCACATCCAGCACAATCACGCCACTGATGCCCCAGCGTTGTCGATAGTAATCCGCGTACTGCGGCGGGAACAGGCTGATGCCCAGCGTTGGTGTCTGCACCTGACCAAACTGAATCAACTCGGGAACAATTTTTTTAACCGTGTTCACCGGAATCGCAAAACCTATTCCCGAACTGGCCCCGCTGGGACTGTAAATGGCCGTGTTAACACCCACTAATTGCCCCAGAGAATTGAGCAGCGGCCCGCCAGAGTTACCCGGATTGATCGCCGCGTCGGTCTGAATAACATCGCGGATCTGACGGCGTGTCACAGAATTGATTTCTCTGCCCAGCGCACTGACAACACCGACTGTCAGCGTGGTATCGAGACCAAACGGATTGCCAATAGCAATAACCTTGCGGCCTACTTCAAGTAGGGATGAATCACCCAACTCCAACGGACTGAGTTGTGCCTCAGGCGCCTCTATCTGCAACACCGCCAGGTCCTTATCCGGCTCAACACCCACCAGTTTGGCGTCCCATGCGCTACCATCCTGCAGGGTCACTGTCACACGAGAGGCGTTCTGAATCACGTGAAAATTAGTGACGATATAACCATTGTCATCCCAGACAAATCCGGAACCTGTGCCTTGTGGCACTTCCTGTGGATTGAGGTTAAAAAAAGATTGCCGCACCATGCGAGAATTGGTGATGTAGACCACTGATGGGCTGGCACGTTTAAAGACTTCAATATTGTTGGCTTCATCGTTAGTGCTGAAACCGCGATAGTCCGGAGCTTGGGCAGTTGCCGTAGACGTTGCCATCAGAAACAGCATCATCGCAATCGCATCAAGAGTAATTCTTAAAAAGCGCCTTAGATTTACTTCAACCTTAGTGGCCATAATAATTCCTGATCATCTCTCACTGACATCAGCAGCAATAGTGGTGATAAGCGGCGAGGATTTCAAGAGCGCCCGGATTCTGTAGCAATCACCCACCTTGAAGGGTATATTCTTGGCCTGAATCCGTATTACTTTCTAATCCAGATAACAAAAAAGAATCGACCTCCTTGTTTAACATCGTACTTTTCCAACCAGAAATTCCTCCAAACACAGGAAACGTCATTCGACTGGTGGCCAACACCGGTTGCCGCTTGCACCTGATCGAACCACTGGGTTTTGAAATCGACGAAAAACGCGTGCGACGTGCTGGGCTGGATTATCATGAAATGAGCGAGGTATACCGCTGGCCGGATTGGGAGATTTTTTTGCGTCAAACTGACGCACAGCGACTGTTTGCGTTCACAACCAAAGCACACCGTTCGTGCTATGACGCTGAATTTATGCCGGGAGATACGCTGGTTTTTGGACCGGAAACCCGAGGCCTTCCCAAGGAACTACTGGCAACACTCCCGGCAGACCAAAAGTTGCGGTTACCTATGCAGCCGACAAGCAGAAGCCTGAATCTTTCCAATACCGTCGCGATTGCCCTTTATGAGGCACTACGCCAGACGGGTTTCACCGGTCTGGCGTAGACATCACCGGTCAGGCAGGTGCCTGACCCGCCTGCTGAGCTTTGGACTGTGCATAGACCGCGTCGAAATTGACAGGGGCCAGCATCACAGCCGGGAAACTGCCGCGCACAACCACGGCATCAATCGTTTCGCGAGCATACGGGAACAGAATATTCGGGCAAACTGTCGCCAGCACTCTCTCCAGGTCAGCCTCGTTAAAACCGTCACAGGTGAAAATGCCAGCCTGCTGCACTTCGACCAGAAACGCGACCGTTTCTTCCTGCTTGGCTTCAATGGTCATTCGCAGAACCACCTCAAACACACCTTCTGCCAGCTTTTGGTTGCTGGTATTGAGGTTAAAGGAGATTTTTGGAGCCCACTGTCCACGGAACACGTCCGGGCTCTTGGGGGACTCAAATGAACAGTCCTTCAGATAAATGCGTTGCAGCGCAAACATCGGACCCTGGGGTTGCGCTGCCTGTGCAGCACCGTTCTGATTGTTGTCGTTCTCTGCCATGATCTAACTGTCTCTCTTGCTTTCTGAGTTGATTAAAAAATGATGTGTAAAAACCTTAGCGTTGTTGATCAAAGATCAACCCTGAATCACCGGAAGATTCTGGCCGCGCCACTCAGCCATTCCACCCCGCAGGCGCACGACTTCAGTGAAGCCCGCTACTTGAAGGGTCTTGCAGGCATCACCGGAGTGCTGCCCCATTCTGCATACAACAATCACCGGCCGGGATTTGTATTTATCCAATTCCCACAAGTGACTGGCAAGCTTGGTAGACGGCATGCCTATCGCATCAACAATGTGACCTGCGTCGAAATCCTTTTTATCACGGATATCCAACACCACACCATCTTTTCGGTTAATCAGCATGACCGCTTCCTGCGTACTGACGGATTTTGCCCCAGTCTTGGTGAGATAAAACAAAAACGCGGAAAACAAACCCAGCCAGAGACTCGCCAGCATCCAGTTATTGCCAATAAATTCAATAAACTGCGCCATTTTTTATTTCAGCCCCCAACCAACTTTCCTGGAAATGTAATCATCTGATTACGGATGCATGCCCCGCAAACGAGTCGCGAAGTATACACGCCCGCGTAAGGCTTGGGTACACACTCACGACAAGCTCTGGTGAGCCCCGTTATTAACATGGATAATACTGACATTTGATGAATCAGCGATTGTTTTCGCTCACAGGGAATACTTCACCATGATCAGCTCCGACCCCAAACGCACAGCTTTGTTACTGATTCTGGATGGCTGGGGCTACCGCGAAGAGACTGACTCCAATGCAATTGCCGCGGCCAATACCCCGACCTGGGACGCGCTCTGGCAGGCATGCCCGCACACATTGATCTCCACCTCAGGCATGGATGTGGGTTTGCCTGAGGGCCAAATGGGCAATTCCGAAGTCGGGCACATGAATCTTGGGGCGGGTCGGGTGGTTTATCAAAGCCTGACCATGATAGATAAAGAGATCGCCGACGGCGGATTCTTCGAAAACAAACAACTAACCGCTGTAACACGACAGGTGGCGACATCTGACAAGGCCCTGCATCTGTTCGGGTTGTTATCCCCGGGTGGCATCCATAGCCATGAATTGCACATTCTTGCCATGATTCACCTTGCGCAGCAGCAGGGCGTTAAAAAAATCTATCTGCACGCGTTTCTGGATGGCCGTGACATGCCACCCCGTAGTGCTTTGCCTTCCTTGCAACTGGCTGATTCAACATTGCGGCAAACAGGTGTGGGCCGGGTTGTATCAGTGATCGGGCGCTATTTTGCCATGGATCGAGACAAGCGCTGGGACCGCATGCAAACAGCATATGATTTGATCACCCTAGGCGAAGCGCCTTTCCGGGCAGACTCTGTTGAGCAAGCTGTTCACGATGCATATGCCCGCGGCGAGGATGACGAGTTTGTCAAAGCAACTCGCATTGCCGCACCCGGAGACGAGGCAGTGACGCTCAACGATGGCGACAGTGTCGTGTTTATGAACTTCAGGGCAGATCGCGCACGCCAACTGACCAATGCTTTCGTGAATCCGGCATTTGACGGTTTTTTTCGAAAATCCGCGCCAGCGTTGCAGAGTTTTGTGACATTGACCGAGTATTCTGCTGACCTCAACGCCTTCGTTAAAGTGGCATACGGGCCACAAACGCTGAATAACGGACTGGGTGAGTATCTGGCCAGCCAGCATCGCACGCAATTGCGCATTGCCGAAACCGAAAAATACGCCCACGTGACTTTTTTCTTCAGTGGCGGACGCGAGGAAGAGTTCCCGGGCGAAGACAGAATCCTGATCCAGTCTCCGGCTGTTGCAACCTATGATCTCAAACCGGAAATGAGCGCCTTTGAAGTGACCGACAAACTTGAAGCAGCCATCCGCTCGGGAAAATACGACGCAATTATCTGCAATTACGCCAACGGTGACATGGTGGGCCACACCGGTAACTTTGATGCTGCGGTCAAAGCGGTTGAGGCCTTGGATGTGTGCCTTGGCCGACTCGTCAAAGCCATCCGCGAGACCCACGGCCAGTGCCTGATTACTGCCGATCACGGTAACGTTGAACAAATGCTAGACCCCAGCACCGGCCAGGCACTGACTTCACATACCAGCGGACCAGTACCCTTGGTCTATGTGGGTGGTGGCACCTGGCATTTCACCTCAGCCGGCAGTCTGTCGGACATAGCTCCCACCCTGCTGACGCTAATGGGTTTGGATGTCCCGGCCGACATGACCGGGCGTGTTCTGATGTCGCTATGAGGGCTGACCGCCAGGGCATCCGTGTACTGATGATGACGGTAGTCGCCAGTCTGCTGGTATCCGCCGTTGTCAACAGACCATTGCACGCCGCCGAGGCGCCCGCTGATATGCCCTCTGATGTGTCCGCAGAACAACAATTGCAGGCAGTCAGTGAAGCCATTTCTCAAATTCAACGATGGCTGCAAACGACTCGCGCTCAGCGCTCTGTTGAAGAGCAGGCCTTGCTGGAGTCCAGCCAGCAACTCAATAGGCTCAGACAGCAGATGCTTTCCAATCAACGTCAGTTGTCCGTGCTGGAAAGTGAATTAACCCGACTCACGGCCGAGCAGGATGTGCTGCTCGCAGACAGCGAACAGCAGCGATCGCAGATCGCCAGCACACTGGTTGCCAGCTACCTGTCCGGCTCCGACAGCCAGTTAAAGTTACTTTTGAATCAGCAAGATCCGGCCATAGCCAGACGCATGCTGGTGTATTTTGAAGCCTTTAATCAACAGCGGATTGCTCACATTATCCGCTGGCGCGACACCTTGGCTGAGTTGGCAGTAAACCGAGAAACCTTGTTAACCACTGCAGATCAGCTGAGCGACCTCAATAACAACCTGCAGCAGCAACAGATCACGCTTGAATCACAGCAGCTTGCCCGCGAAACACTGATCTCCGAGTTAACAACGCAGATGGGCGCCCGTGGCAGCGAGCTGGACATTCTGATCGCAGACCAGCTTGAGCTGCAGGCGCTGATTAATGAAATCAATTCCGTTGTCATCGATATTCCGGCGCCCGAGGAGTTAATGCCTTTTGCTGCCTCGCGCGGCAACATGCCGTGGCCCGCAAACGGCCGTCTGCTCGCCGCTTACGGGGATGTGTTCGGTGCTGGCCAGCTGCGTCGTCACGGCATTGTTATTGCCGCTGATACCGGCTCGCCTATCAGGGCGATCCATCCGGGCCGGGTAATCTTTTCAGACTGGTTACGTGGTTCCGGCAACCTGCTGATTGTTGATCACGGCAATGCGTACATCAGTTTGTATTCTCACAACCAGCAACTGTTAAAACAAAGCGGTGACTGGGTCAACCGCGGCGAAGCGCTGGCGTTATCCGGAGAGGACGGCGGCACAGGCGAACCCGGGCTGTATTTTGAGATTCGCCGCAACAGTGAAACGCTAGACCCGGCCGACTGGTTGGTAACACCCGACTAATACAGCCTGTTCACCAGCATTTGTTGTCGCTTTGCTACTGATGCGCCTAGAATGCCGCAAGACGGCTGACTTGCCTCAGCGGGCAGAGGTAATCATGGATTCCACACTAATGAATTCCAGACACACGGGTAAAACGATGATTAACAACTTGCCAGGCCTGCCTGCACTGACAATGATCCTAGTGATGAGCGCCACGCTGCTGATGCATGGCACCACCCAAGCACAGGAACCAGAGCTCCAGCAAGATCAAGAGCAGCAGCAAGAATTGCCGGCAGAGCAGGCAGCGCCAACAGCGCGGCCTTTACCGATCGACGAAGTGCGCTTGTTCGCCGAAGCTCTTGAGTCTATCCGCAGCGCCTATGTTCAGGAAATTGACGACCAGACGCTGATCAACTACGCCATCCGCGGCATGCTTGCCGGACTGGATCCACACTCCGCCTATCTGAGTCCTGACGATTACGACGTACTGCAACAGAACACCGAAGGCGGCTTTGGCGGATTGGGTATTGAAGTGGGCGAAGAGGACGGCTACATCAAAGTTGTCACCCCGATTGATGACTCACCCGCCGCCCGGGCGGGCATTATGCCAGGCGACCTGATTGTGGAAATCAACGGGCGTCCCGTGCGCGATATGCTGGTCAATGACGCCGTTGAACAATTGCGCGGCGAACCTGGCAGCACCGTCAGCATTACACTGATGCGCGAAAACGAACCGGAGCCCATTGACCTGACTCTGACGCGCGAAGTGATAGCAGCGTCCAGCGTCCGCCATAACATGCTTGAGCCCGGTTATGCTTACCTGAGAATCTCGCAGTTCCGGGTGAATACCGGTGAAGAGACGCTTGAAGCCCTTACTGAAATTAAGGCCGACAATGGTCCGCTGAAGGGCCTGATACTTGATCTTCGCAACAACCCCGGCGGTGTTCTGCAGGCCTCGGTGGAAGTAGCGGATGCGTTCTTGACTGAGGGACAAATCGTTTACACCGATGGCCGCTTTGCAGACTCTGACAGCAACTTCTACGCAACACCTGAAGACCCCAGCGAAGGCGTTCCGTTGGTGGTGCTGATCAATACCGGCTCCGCCTCCGCCGCTGAAATTGTGGCGGGTGCGCTGCAGGATCATGGACGGGCAGTCATCATGGGCACCCGCAGTTTTGGCAAGGGATCAGTGCAAACGGTATTACCACTGAACAATGAACGCGCCATCAAACTGACAACGTCGTTGTACTTCACGCCGGAAGGCCGTTCAATTCAGGCGTTTGGAATTGAGCCGGATATCATGGTAGACGAGGCACTGGTGACACGTGTCACCAATAGAAGAGGTGTGTACTCTGAGCGTGATCTTGAGGGACACCTGCCCGGTATTAACGAAGTGAGCGCAGAAGAGGAAAATGCTGCACCCACTGTTAACGCCATCACTTCCGCAGAACAGGTTGTTGTCAGTGACTACCAACTCAATGAGGCGTTGAACCTGCTCAAAGGCTGGAACATCATGGAAAGAGGTCGCCAAAGGACCCAGGCATCACCGTGACCCCGGCACGTCCGCAAAGAAACAGAACTGACCGTAATGACAAAAAACGTGCCCGATAATAGCAGCTCATCAAGGACGAAGCGCTTGCAGTCATTAAGTACTGCTCCTGGCACCTTGAACTTGTTGCTGGGCAGCATCGTACTGGTGATGCTGGCGCTGTTGCTTGTCCCCGACAGCGTGTCGCAGCCCCCGACGTTGATAGTCACTGACATGACAACTATTGCTGATGAGCCTGTGGCGCCAGCAGTCTCGTCAACAGACAACAGCACTGAACCGCCAACACCGGTTGTTTCCCCTGAAGAACCGGCCGCGACTTTGCCACCCACCGCCAAACTGGTACTTATTCTTGATGACCTCGGCTACAGCGCAGAAGCGGGTTTGCGCGCCATCAATCTGCCTTCTCAAATCACCTTTGCGGTGATTCCGCACACCCCGTATGGCAAGGCGTTGGCGGAAGCCGCGCATCAGGCCGGTCGCGAGTTAATGCTGCATGCGCCAATGAGCAATCTCTCTGGCATGGATCTGGGTGAAGGCGGGCTGACCCTGCAGCAAAGCGAAGAAGAGTTTATGCAGGTACTGACCGCAGCCTTGGCAGACATTCCATACATTAAAGGTGTCAATAATCACACCGGCAGTGAATTGACGGCAGCTGTGCAGCCCATGCAGTGGGTAATGCAGGAACTTAAGAAGAGGGACCTTTATTTTGTTGACAGCATGACCACACCGGACAGCGTTGCCGGCGCAACGGCTGAACAGTTTAGGGTTCCATCACTTCGACGACATGTATTTCTCGATCACATTCAGACTACAGAAGCGATTGATATCGAATTCAAGCGTGCGATTGCATTGGCGCAACAGCGGGGTTATGCGGTGGCGATCGGACATCCTTACCCGGAAACCCTGGCATATCTGGAAACTGTGCTGCCAATGCTGGTGGCATTACAGGTAGACATTGTGCCCGTGTCAGTGATGCTGGAACAATTGCAGATTGTCGAGCGAAGCAGCGAGAACGCCGCCCCTACAGACGCATGGTGATACCGCGCTCAGCCATGTATCGTTTGGCCTGCGGTATGCTGTACTCACCAAAATGAAAAATGCTGGCGGCCAGCACGGCATCCGCGCCGCCCTGTAAAACGCCATCTACCAGATGTTGCAGATTACCCACGCCGCCGGATGCGATCACCGGCACATCAACTGCATCACTGATAGCCCTGTTGAGGGCGAGGTCAAATCCGATTTTAGTGCCATCTCTGTCCATGCTAGTCAGCAGAATCTCGCCAGCACCGTAACTCACCATTCTTTTTGCCCATGCAATGGCATCCAGCCCGGTGGCTTTCCGCCCCCCGTGCGTGAAGATCTCCCAGTGCGCGGGTTCGCCTTCTGCACTGACTTTTTTTGCATCGACTGCAACCACAATACACTGCGACCCAAACTTCTCCGCCGCCTGACGCACAAATTCAGGATTGGTCACTGCGGCGGTATTGATAGACACTTTGTCGGCTCCGGCATTGAGCATAGTGCGGATATCCTCCAGTGTGCGGATACCACCACCTACTGTCAGCGGAATAAACACCTGTGAAGCAATGGCTTCAACCGTTTTAACCGTTGTTTCACGGCCTTCATGTGAAGCGGTGATATCCAGAAAAGTAATTTCATCAGCACCGGCATCGCTGTAACGACGGGCGATTTCGACAGGATCGCCCGCATCACGGATATCCAGAAACTTGACCCCTTTGACTACCCTACCCTTATCGCAGTCCAGGCAGGGAATGATGCGTTTTGCCAGTGCCATGCGTTACCCCGTAACTTACCGTTGCTGATCATCGTGACAAAGGGTCACCATTAAAACTGATCACAATATTGTTGTGCGGCAGCCAGATCCAGCGCACCTTCGTAAATAGCGCGACCGGTTATCGCGCCCATGATGCCCGCGCCTGTATCCGTGTGTGCCACCTTTAGCAGCTCCTTAATATCTTCCATACGGCTGACACCACCCGACGCAATCACCGGAATGCTCGACGCCCGCGCCAAACGCAACGTTGCCTCCAGATTAACACCCTGCATCATGCCGTCACGGGCGATATCGGTATAAATGATCGCCTCCACTCCATCATTGGCAAATTGCCGTGCCAGATCAACCACATTGACTGTGGACACTTCAGCCCAACCGTCAGTGGCGACCCAACCGTCTTTGGCATCCAGCCCTACAATTATCCGCCCAGGAAATGCTTTGCAAGCCTCAGCAACAAACGGCGGATGGCGCACGGCCTGTGTACCGATAATGACGTAACTGACGCCAACATTCAGGTAGTACTCAATGGTTTTTAAATCGCGTATGCCACCGCCAATCTGCAGCGGTAAATCCGGGTATGCGCGAGCAATTGCCTCCACGATAGCCCCATTCACCGGCTCACCGGCAAACGCGCCATTAAGATCTACCAGATGCAAACGTCGGGCACCCTGCGCCCGCCAATGACCCGCCGTTTTTACCGGATCGTCAGAGAATACTGTGGAGTCTTCCATACGGCCCTGGCGCAAGCGCACACACTGGCCGTCCTTCAGATCGATTGCGGGAATCACCAGCATTGTAGTTCCTTAAAAATTTGTAACACCAAGATCAGCACTGACCGTCCCAGTCCAGAAAATTACGCAGCAATTGCAAACCACAATGCTGACTTTTCTCCGGGTGAAACTGCACAGCAAACAACGATTTTTTTGACAGGGCTGCAGCAAACCGATGGCCGTATTCCGTCTCAGCGGCTAACACATCTGCGTCAGCCAGCGCTACGAAGTAGCTGTGCACAAAATAAAAACGGCTGCCGTCTTCGATACCATGCCACAGCGGATGGGCATCAGTTTGATAAACATTATTCCAGCCCATGTGTGGCACTTTCAGACGCTTGCCATCAGTATCCTGCAAGGTGCCTGTGCCGCCAAAACGTTTGACCGTGCCGGGCAGCAAACCCAGGCATGACACATGGCCATTTTCCTCACTTGACTGCATCAGCGCCTGCATACCCACACAGATCGCCAGCACCGGTTTTTCACAGGCAAGGGCGTCGCGCACAATCACATCGATGCCCAGCCGAAGAATCTCTGCCATGCAGTCGCGGATTGCACCAACGCCGGGGAAAACAATTCGGTCAGCACTGAGAATGCGACTGGCATCGCTGGTGATTTCCACCTGCACATCAGCGCCAAGACTCTCAAGTGCTTTTGATACAGAATGCAGATTGCCCATTCCATAATCAATGACTGCAACTCTATTCATGATCAGAGGGTCCTGTGTTGCCTGCGCATCACATCCGCCAGGCACAACACATCATTAGCTCAGAGGCTGCCTTTGGTGGACGGGATAACATTGGCGCTGCGCGGATCAATTTCCATCGCCATACGCAGTGCGCGACCAAATGCCTTGAACACGGTTTCTGCCTGATGGTGGGAATTGTGTCCACGCAAATTATCAATATGCAGTGTCATCAGAGCGTGGTTTACAAAACCCTGGAAAAACTCGAAAAACAAATCCACATCAAAACCACCAACCGATCCTCGCGTGAAGGGCACGTGATACTCAAGCCCGGGCCGACCGGAGAAGTCGATCACAACACGCGATAACGCTTCATCCAGAGGTACATAGGCATGCCCATAGCGGCGGATGCCTTTGCGATCCAGCGCCTTGTTAAAGGCCTGACCGAGGGTGATGCCGAGGTCTTCAACTGTGTGGTGAGCATCGATTTCAAGGTCACCGACCGCATGAATGTCCATATCAATCAGACCATGCCGGGCAACCTGATCCAACATGTGATCCAGAAACGGAACGCCGGTCTGGCATTTAAAAACGCCACTACCGTCAAGGTTGACGCTGACGCGGATCTGCGTTTCTTTGGTATTGCGCTCGACGGTAGCCTGACGATTGATTGGCTGATCTGACATTGAAATGATCCTGATTGGTGTTGCTTGAGGATGGCCGACAGCTGGCATTATACGCCCGCATTGTCGTTATCGGCCAGCCTCTTGCGTCACTGAGGATCTCGTCGGTACTGCAGGGGCTGCACGGTAGCGTCGGCCTCCACCGCCTCAGGCGGCGCCTCTTCAGCTTGCGCCGCTGCGATGGTCTCGAGGTACTGATTACGCTCAAGCACAATCAGTGCAGAAATCTGCTCCCGTAAACCGACCAATTCGCGCAGCGTGGGGGTTGTTTCCTGCAAACCACGCTGGGCGGCGCCAACCTGCTCAATCGCACGCACCATGCCTGCCGACGACGACCGCGAGTCTTGAAGTATCGCTGCCAGTTCGTCAGAAACGGTGGATTGCCAGGCACCCAAAGAGTCATCCATCTGCGTTGATGCCAACGCAAGCTGCGACTCCATCGCCAGCAAGCCTTGAGATAATGTCTCTGACTGAGTTTCTGTCACCAGCATCAACTGTTCAGTGGAAGCACTCAGCGCCGAGATCGACTGATTGATCTGTTCAAACGTCACCAAGCCACTGTTTACCTCAGACAAACGCCTGGCTAAGGAAATTGACAGCGCATTCATCTGATTAACTTGCGAGGTGTAATTGAACCCGGCAACAAACATCATCGTCAACGTTAGAAATACAGCCGCCATGCTGCCAATCAATGTCATTTGAATGAGTTTGTTTTTCTTGACGAGCAGCAGTTCGTAACGATTGATGTTAACGTCAACCGTCTTAACTCGCTGGTTCATCTCGCCGATAAGACTCTGAAATTTATCACCCAGCACCACAAGATTCTCGGACATGCCGAGCACCCCGGGAACCAATGTTTTCAGATAGGCGTCAATTTCTGACAAGTCGATTTCCTGAAGCTTGTTGTTGTGCTCTTCCCGGTTGTCAGACGCTTGCGCATCAACAGACTCAGGGGTCGCCGCTTCTTGCTCAGCGTTATCACCGGCGATCACCATGTCAGCGCTGCTGGCGGCTGATGCGGCATCCGGATTAGCCGCTGGTGCATTAGCTGCAGGATCTTTGGGTTTATTTTTATCTGGCATTCATTAATTCTCGGTATGTTTTTTTTCATTGAGCTGGCGCACGCTGATGTCCAGCCGTGCCAACCTTTGTGTAACGTCGCGCAAAAACTCTGCATCAGGCTTTAACACACGCACCCTTACGTTGCACCCCTCGTAGAATCTGGTGTCGGGTTCAACCACAATAGGCTTTGGGCTAGGTTTGCTGACAGGTGTGGCAACAAAATCTCCGATCGGAGGATCCACATCACGCGCCAGAAATTTTCCCTTCCGACTAAATACCTTGTTACCAAACACAACGTCCTCCGGCCATTACGCAAACCTTCTTGCTCTCGAGAAAAAAGTCGGCAGTTCTATGGAATTTCTTTATACTCACTCGCAGGATACTTACAGATCAGTGCACGTAAATGGCTCTATTTTTTATCAATTTTTTTCGAGCGCTTATTGGAGCTAACAACCATGTCAATCCAATTTAAAACAATTATTTTCACGACGTTTTTTTTATGCGCGAGTTCTCAACTACTTGCGCAACAGGAAAACTTTGAAGCGGGTCTGGCAGCCAAAGAGAGGGGACATTACGCAACCGCCATCCGTGCCTGGCGCCCGCTGGCAGAACAGGGTATCGCTGAAGCACAAAATAATATGGGGCACATGTACGAGGAAGGTCTGGGTGTCAGCCAGGATTATGCGGAAGCGATGCGATGGTATCGCTTGGCCGCAAATGCCGAGTTGCCACAAGCGCTTCACAACATTGGATTGCTTTACTACCTTGGCTATGGCGTTTCCGCCAATCCCCGCGAGGCCTTACGCTGGTTCCGACTGGCGGCCGCAAAGGATTTGAGTGACTCGCAGTACATGATAGGGCGGGTATTCCATCAAACAGAGGGCTTTGAACCGGACATGAATGAAGCCTTGAATTGGTATTCGATGGCAGCAAGAAGCGGCCACGCCGAGGCACAGTTTATGTATGCTTTTATGCTGCAGGCGGGTGAGGGCGCAGACGCTGGTGAGCCCTATCGTGCCTATGTGTGGAGCAAGCTGGCGGAGCATAACGGCATGACGGCTGCTCAGGATATTTACAATACCTCTGCGCTCACGCTCAGCGACAGTGAAATTGCCGAGGCCGAACTACAGGTGCAGACCTGCCTAAGTTCAGACTACGAGAGTTGTGTTCAATAGCGTGATCGCTAGGGCGCGTTAACAATGATTTCAATGCGCCGGTTTTGAGCACGGCCGACGGCTGTGTCATTTGAAGCGATAGGTTTGGTATCTGCAAATGCGGTAACAGACACCTGACCCGACTCCAGCGCTGAACCACTGACCAAGTAGTCAGCAACAGCCGCCGCTCGTGCAGACGACAAGTCCCAGTTGGTTCGATAACGCCCTCCTGAAACCAAATTGACATTGTCTGTATGACCTTCGACCGATATCGCTCCGGTGCTCCCGGTCAGCGACGCCCCAACACTGTTAAGCAATGCAAGAAAATTGGGTTGCAGTTCGGCATTCCCGCTGGCAAACGAACCCTGTTCAGCCAGTCGTATGATGATATTATCGCCGTCCCTGGAAACATCAGCCAAGCCTGCACGGATTTCATTGGAAAGGTTCGCCCGTATCATTTCATACTGACTGTCTGCCAAGGAATTGGATTGGGAAGATGTCTCTTGCTCATTGTCGGATTCAGCCTGATCCTGATCAACATTGTTGGCTGACATCACCTCAATATCAGCCGTTGTTTGATCAGACGCTTCAACAACGGCGGCAAAAACTTCCAGCAGCTCTGCACTGATCTGACCTGTTGCCGTCTGGTTATTCGTCGAGTTGTCCACTTCCAATGAGCCGGGATCAAGCAGATTCACTGTGACACGCTGCTCAGTCACACTCACTGAAACCTTACCCTGCGCAATCTGATCTTCAAGCGCGTTCTCAAGCATCTCGACCGCATCATTTGTGCTGGAATCTGCGGGTGCCACATCTTCTCTTAATTCTGGGTCAACCGGCTGAGGATCATCTGTTCGTTGCTCCTCGATTGTCTGCAAGGGCGTGGGTTCCACCTGAGCCGTCATGTATTGTGTTGCGATCAGATTCCTGGCCTCAGGAGGCTCGATGACCGGTATCAATGTCTGCACACCAAAGGCCATTTGCATTGATCCGCTAACGTTCTTGAACTTGGGCACATTCAGATGAGCAAAGGATAAGATCAGTACAAAAAATGCCATCAATAACGTCGCCATATCTGCGAACGTCGCCATCCACGCAGGGGCGCCTCCTTTGCAGGGGGGGCAATCTGCAGGCGGATCGTCGGAAGAGGCCTTTTTGGGCCGTGCCAGTTTAATCTCTTCAATGTCGTCGATTTCAGCCATACATCAATTGCCATCCACAATTATTTCGATCCGACGGTTTCGCGCACGGCCTTCCGCCGACGTGTTTGGCTCAAGAGGGACTGTATCTGCGAGTCCTTTAACACTTAATCGTTGCGCCGAAATCGATGTTGTCAGATTCAGATAGGCAGCGACCGAGGCGGCTCTGACAGCCGACAGATCCCAATTCGACGTGAATCTGTCACTGAATACAACTGGCACGTTGTCAGTGTGGCCTTCAACACGAATCACACCACTGATGTCAGCGATGGATGCACCAACCTGGCTGAGCAAGGGCATAAAATCCGGTTGCAGATCCGCGCTGCCAGACAAAAATGAGTTCTGACTGGCCAGACGAATGACAATCATATTGTTAACCATTTCAACTTCAACCAAACCTTGCTGAATCTCGGAACTTAGCTCTGACCGGACTTGCTCCAGGCGTTCCGTCACTTCTCCTGCCGCGTCATTTTGCGATGCGGCAGAAGCCACCGGTTCATTTGCATCCTGAGCAGGATCGACGCTGATGACTTGCAGCTCGCGACTCACCTGTAGCTGGGCCTCAGCAACCGCCGCTGACAGCTCTACAAGGCGCTGGCTTACCTGCCCTGAGCGAGCCGAATCATCGGAACTGCCCCCAGGGCTCTCTGTGTTATTTGCAGCGATCTGCACAACTATCGCACCTTCATCGATGAGAACCTTGATCTCACCCGATTCGATGGCCTCCGCCAGAGCGGCCTCTACCCGTCGGAATTCTTCCTCAATCTCGAAATCCTCGCTGGCGTCATTGTCACGCACCACCAGGTTTTCGGCGTTCATATTCTCGCCTAACTGGGTTTGCTGATCGACCACTGTGCGTTGCGCCAACGCCGGAGTAAAGGTCTCCACCACGAGGCTTCTGGCTGCAGGGATCTGAATAGTCGGAACGATTTTGCGCACGCCGAATGCCGCCTGAATGGAGCCATTGAGCTGTTCAAACTTGGGTAACTCGGTATCTGAAAATGATAGCAACAATACAAAAAATGCCATCAGCAAGGTAGCCATGTCCGCGAAGGTTGCCATCCACGCCGGCGCCCCTGATTTGCACGTAGGACAATCGGGCTCTGCAGGCTCATCATCGTCCCCAGAGGCTGCACTTGCAGCTTTCAGTGGCTTTTCATCCGCAACGTCCAACAACGCCTCGTCATCTTCGGGACCGAGCGTGCTGTTGAGATCATCCAATGTACTCACGTTGTCTCCTCTGATGGATCAACAGTTTGCCCTGGGACTAACCTGCACCAACTTGTAACTTGCGCTGGGCTTTTGGTGAGAGGAAAGAAGCCAGTAAATCCGCGAGTATCCTCGGATTTCCACCGCCTTGGATGAACAACACGCCTTCGATAATCAGCTCACAGTTTGCAGTTTCCAGGTCGGACTGATTTCGCAGTTTCTGAGCCATTGGAAGACAGAGGACATTAGCAAGAATGGCACCATACAAGGTGGTCAGCAGGGCGACCGCCATGGCTGGTCCTATCGATTTTGGATCCCCCATATTTCCAAGCATCAGTACCAGGCCTACCAGTGTACCGATCATACCCATTGCGGGGGCTACCTCCCCCCATGAAGCAAAGATATCGGCGCCCATACGGTGGCGCGAACGCATGGCCTGAACTTCTTTAGACAAGGATTTTTTGATTAAGTCCGGATCGGTTCCATCAACCAGCATACCAATGCCTTTGGCTAAAAAAGGATTGGGAATGTCCTGACCTTCAAGGGCGATCATGCCATCCTTACGAGCGATATCAGCCAACTCAACAAGCCGTTGAATCAATGTCTCAGGTTTATCCAGCTTGTTTTTAAAGGTTTTACCAAGAACTGCAATGGCACCGATAAACTCGCCTAGTGAGGAGCGTAGCAACACCACCATGATAGAACCGGCGAGAACAATATAGACCGAGGGCATATCTATGAACATAGCCATATTGGGGCCAATCGACCAGTAAATCAGGCCCAAAGCCCCCAACATCCCTACGATTGTTGCGATATCCATAAACCCTCCACCCTTGCTATATACCGATTATTTGACATACTTCGACTCCGGACAATTGGCTGAAGAATCAGGAGTAAGTGTCAATGAAAGTTAACATTAAGGTTAGTCGACACATGAAGAGGACAACTTTAATGATCTCCGCATTACTGCTGACAATTCTAAGTGGTTGTGATCAGTTCAAACAAAAAGAATCATGCGTGAATTACTTCGGTCCTAACGACCTTGGCGGCTATCAGTTACTTGATGACGGATTGGCGTTGCATCAAGACTCAGGCACAGTTTGGTACAGATGCCCTGCCGGACAATATTTTCGCAATGGGATGTGCCAAGGCCAACCACTCGTGCTCGGCTGGACAGAGGCAAACCTCTTCGCAGTCGAGTTCAGCGAAAATTCTTCGTATCAATGGCGTTTGCCGACCGATGATGAATTCAAAGCCATTACCGCCCAGGAATGTATAAATCCTGCTCTTAATACCAATGTTTTCCCGCAACTGCCAATAGAAAACTTTTGGACGCAAGATCGCACCAACTTTGCATCTTCAGAAAAATGTATCACGTACAGTTACCAAGGCAGCATAGCGTGTCGTATACCTGTCAGCGCAGCACATATGTTTATGCTTGTCGCTAAACCATGAGATTCATTAAATTATTTACGCCAATATTCCTGATATGCGCGCCAGGCCACGGTTACAGCAAGACCCAGTACAGCAAGTGCGGCCGTGACTTTAGTTAGATCGATCTCTTTGAGGAAATCAAGTTCTGGTCCAAGTGCCATGGCGATAATCAATGGCACCGCAACAATCAGATACAGACGGACAATTCGGCAAACCGCACAAACGGGCTTGTTATCGTGTTCAGTCATTATGTGCGCTCCAGATTCATCAGACCCCGTTTAACCCTTATACATATTTTCCATCGCTGTAAACTGTCCTTTGAGATAACTACCAACACCTTCCATGCGTTGAACCAGACTTTCCATCGCTGAGAATTGTGTGATATAGCGCTGGTAGACAGTTTCCAGCCTGACCTCAAGTTTGACAAGGTCACGCTGGTATACAGAAATCTGTGACTTACCCGTCACCTTGCGCTGATTAATCACACCCTGCGCGCCTAACATGTCACCCAGCTTGATGCTGATATCCTGCGCCAGACCTTTAGGTTCCAAGCTTAGGTTACTGGTACCGTTGGTGCCTGCTGACAGCATTGTTGCAACAGCATCGTTATTGGTTGTCAGCGCAAGGTCAAGCTTCTTCTCATCGATCTGCGCCGTGCCATCCAGGCGGAAGCTCAAGCCAATATCTCTAAGCGATTGGTAAGCACCCACCGGTGTTGACGAATTCTGAGTCATCAGTGCTTTCATCTCCGAGCGTAAGGTCGCCACAAACTGCTTATCGCGCAGCAAAGACCCGGTAAATTCATCACTGCCCTCAGTCGGTTGGCGGGTCAATTCATTCAGAGCGGCATTAAACTCGTTGTAGGCATCAACCACCGATTGCAGCTTTTGTTTAACAGGCTGACTACTGCGCTCGACAACAATCGCGATGTCTGCACCGGGATTGGCCTTCAGATCAATGGTAACGCCTGGGATAGCATCACTGATCTTGTTTGATGACCGCTTGATGCCTGTCATCCCATTGACGGTGATCTCCGCATCCCGTGCAGTTGCCAACCGATTGGCGGGTACAGAAAAGCCGAGTCCCGTTGCCGCGGTGCTGCTGGTAATGTTGAAATCGGCCGCAGCGCCGCTGCTGCCCTGCAATACAATCTGCCAGTCATTTCCGCTGGCACTTTTATTCACCAGTGTCGCGCGCACACCAAGATTGGCCGCGTTTATCGCACTCACCAAGCCCGCCGGCGTGTCAGTTGTCACATTCACTGTCGACACAGCACCGGTCCCGATCTGCAGTCCCACCTGAAATGCGCTACCGCTGTTAAGCGCACTTGTACTGGACGCAAAACTGGCGGACTGGATGACGGTGGCAGCTGCCAGAGACTGAACGCTCAAATTGTATTGCCCGGGAATGACATCACCCGTCGCTGTGACGGGAACCCGTGCACTGTCTGAGGACGAAACCGAGGAGGTAAACAAGCCGCTGACATTCTGCAGGCCGTCAAACCCTCGCTTTACATTATCAAGAAACGAAGAGGTGACTGAGTAACCAGAAAGTCGACTTTCAACCGACGCCATCCGCGTTTTTGTGGTGTTAATACGGCCGGATGTTTCCGCATCGGCGAGGCTGCGCGCGAGACTCTCAATATCCACACCTGATCCTAAATCAAGAGTCTTCATCAGCGCGGCAGTTTGCCGGTTGGGTTTAGCTACGGGCTCCATGTCAATGCGTCCTGTTGGCTTGTAAACATTATGTTCCTAGTACATCGACATTTCAGCGCAGATAGTTGAACAGATTCAGCTGGGATATCTTTGCCATGCTGCTTTGCGCCGCCTCCAATGCCAGCATGCGGGCCGAAAGCTTGGTAATTGCCTCCGTATAGTCCAAGTCTTTTTGTTCCGACAAAAGCCCCTGCAAGGTGGTGGACTGCTCCTGAGCAATGCTGGCTTGTGACTCGATGACATTTCGCCTGACACCAATTTTGGTCAGTGCCAATTCAAGATTGCCACGCAGCTTGTCTGATGTACTAACGTGCGCACCGATATCGGCCTGGTTGCCACTTTCAAGTGCCACAACCAGCTTATCAATTTCTCCGAACACAAATGTCGCATCCAGCGAGCGGTCCTTTGTTGCACTGCCTCCGGAAAAAAGCTCATAGCCGCTGGTGTTGACTTCCATTTGCTGATTGCCCACGCCATTGAGGTAGATGCGTGTTGAATCGCCCTGGTAGGTGACTTTGCCCTGAGCATCCCGCGTAAAAGGCGGCGCGCTATTTTTGGTCCCTGCAAACAAATATCCACCGTCTGAGTGGCGAGAGTTCGCCAGGTTAACCAACTGGGATTGATAACCACGAATTTCTGCCGCCATCACCTTACGATTATCGCGTGAATACGTGTCGTTCGCCCCCATCACCGTCAACTCCTGAATGCGCATCATGATGTCGCGCATACTGGTCAAAGCAGTTTCCTCAGCAGTTAACCGATTATCCAGACTCTTCAGCGTTGCCGTCTGAGTCTCTTGTTTGCTGACCAATGAATTAAGATTGAGTATTTTGATGGAAGCAGCAGGATCTTCACTGGCGCGCAGCAAATTGTCGCCCTTGGCCATCTTTGCCTGCAGGGTGGCGATTTCCGCATGCTGATCAGTCAGCAGCCGCGTGAGTTCATTGAAGTATTGATTGGTCGCAACTTTCATAATTGATCATCTCACGGTTAACGGCTAGTGCTGAGCAATGTGTCAAACAACTTGATTGAGGCCTGAATGACCTGGGCCGATGCCTGATAAGCTTGCTGAAAACGGATGAGGTCAGCGGCCTCATGATCCAGATTGACACCGGCAACTTTTGACTTCTGTTCAACTGCATGATCATGAATAATCTGTGCAGTCTCTTTGTTCATGGATGCGATATCTTTCACGTTACCCACGGTATTGACCATGGTCAGATAATACTGCTGAAGCGTTTGCTGATTGACCAGCTTCTCGTCACTGACTGCAATCAGCTTTAACAGATTGCGATTATCACTGGCAGCGTTTGCGTTGACCTGCACATTAAAAACATCACCAGTCGCCGGTGAGCGGTCGAATTTAAGCGACATTCCCGGCAGCGCCACACCGGCCGCGGCATCAAAGCGACGCCTTGCAATCACTAATCCTTGCTGATCTTTCAAGTCGTAATGCAGTTGGTTGTTGATCATCGAGAATGAAACAACAGCCGGCTTGTTGAGCTCCACGCGCGGATTGGGCATCCCATGGGCAGGCACGTTGATCTGCAGATCAGTCTGAACGTCTGTTGTTGCCGTGGCGTAAATCAGCAATTTTTCAGCGGCGGCACCACTGCCATAGACCCCCGTATTAAGACCGAGGACCGACAGATCACTGGGCTTGCCGGTCTGCGCGAAACTAAACTGCACCTGATCGCCGACAAAACGCACAACATTCTTCGAAAGCGCTACACCTGTCGTAGCGTCATTCATCACATTACCGCGCTGATCGGTCACCGGCACCGACACAACTGTCGCCAGAACGGCCGGCCGCTGCGCAGTAGCGATCGCTCCGACATTCGTGTTGAACCAGTCGGCAACTTTTTGCGCTGATAACGACTCACCGGCATTCAGG
The DNA here is from genome assembly GCA_943330915.2 of Rhodoferax sp. OV413. Taxonomy (GTDB): domain Bacteria; phylum Pseudomonadota; class Gammaproteobacteria; order Pseudomonadales; family Pseudohongiellaceae; genus Pseudohongiella. Next base: position 35,436 of record CALQJO020000026.1, read on the forward strand.
GCCAGTGGCCCAGTCAACACCTGGCCATTGATTTTCAAGGCACCGCCGGCAATCAGATTTGTGCCCCCTGCGGCACCCGTCACGCTCGGAATATCAACTGACTGAGCAAAACCAGTGGCTTTGTGGCCGTAAAAAACTGTGCTTCCGCGGTAGGCAAAACTGCCAACCGATGTCTCTTGCCGGTTGCTGTTGATATAGCGACTGTTGGCATCAAACGCAGCTGTGCGCATGGCATCGGTCAAGCCGGTATTCTGGCTCAGATCAGCGCCCAACAGATGGTTAAAGTCGGCGGTAAAAACTTGCAGTTGAGCATCGCTGCCCACCGCAGGTCTGAAGGACACCACAAACTCTGAAGCCCCTTGCGGGACCACTAAGGCGGGTCTGACCGAACTCGTCGTGGTGGTCAGCGGCACATTTTTTGATACAAAACTGCTCAGTGCTGGCACTGCCGCCAGGCCGCTGACGGGTAACTGTCCTCCCGGTATCAAACTGGTCTCGACAGTGCGCTGATTGGTGGTGGCTTGGCCCACATAATATTTTTCGCCAAACGCAAACTGACTGCCATCACTGATAGCCAACTTAATTCCATGGGCCGCAGACAGATCGGATTTAACGATGATGGCCTCGCCCCGGAGAGGGGTCTTACCAAACTGTATAGCCAAACCCACGGACGGTAAGGCCAACGAGTTACCCTCCATCATCGCCACCACAGATTGCGATTTCTTGCTGTCAAGATCGGTGACCTGCCACGTGTTTCCCCCCAACCAGGCAATACTCACATTGACTTCTTTTTCAAGCTCTCGGGTCTGCGACACACGCGTGCCTGAGACGGGACTGTTATTGGTGTCGGTCACGTTAAAGCGGCGCTCCACCTTGAACACATCACCACCTATCTCGTTTCCCAGAGTCAGGCCATCACGGTTCACGTTGTTCACGCGAGTGATAAACGTCGCCGCCATCACTTCAATCTGCGACATCAGTGGTGCCAGCACGTCTGATCTGAAGCTTGCGAGGCCAGAGACGCTGCCACCCTGTAAATTGAGCAATTGTTTGTTGTCGCCGTATTCGTCCAGCACCACCACCTGCGAGCCTGGCCGGTTGGCAACCAGATTAACAGACAGCGCTTTGGAGCGATCACCTGACACCAAGGTCGCTTGCGGTCCGGAATCTTTCACGCGCACGTCAACTTGTCCGTTGGTCTTTTCAGTGACCTCAGTACCAATAAACGCGGACAGTTCCTTGAGGACTTTGTCACGCTGATCCAGCACTGCCATCGGCTGCCTTGCCAAGGTACTGTTTTTCTGCAGTTGGCGATTAATATCGGCGAGCTGTGAGGTCAGCACATTGACTTGACTCACAGTGCTCTCGAGTTCCTGAGCAGACTCATTGTCGAGTTTAGTCAGATTTTGCGCGAAGTCCCTGATTCTGCCAGTCAGAAAGTCAGCCGCAGACAGCAGATCCAGGCGCATGGGCGTCGAGAACGGCTCGGTGCTTAATTTCTCAGCGATAACAAAAAATTTGTCAAACGCTGGTGCCAAGGCCGTTGACTCTGATGCAATCGAGTCTACCAATCGGGTGGTGTAGTTGTTCATCGACACATGGCTCGACAGCTGGTTAAGCGCCGTGCTGAGATTACGCTCTACGAATGCATCATAGTTACGCTGGATGCTGCCGAGATAGGCCCCGGTCCCAACATAATGAACCCCGTATTCAGACGGGTTATTCTCCAGGCTGATCGCTTCCTGGCGCGAATAACCCTCCGTGTGCAGGTTAGCGACATTATTACTGACCGTTGCCAACGATTTCTGATACAGCATCGTGGCTGACGCGCCAATTGATAAAATATCGGTCATTTAGGTTGCCGGGCGCTCATCGTCTCGTCAATCCACTTCCCCAGGCCGAGTGACTGACGCGAGGCGATAAAATGCGAGACTTCGTTTAAAAACATGTCTTCAAAATATTCAGTCGAATCGTCAGAAAACAGATCGCTTTTCATGGGCTCAGAGGCCTGTTTCATCGACTGCAGCATCATCTGCATAAAGGCGGCCTCAAATTCATTGGCCGCTTTGCGACCTGCAGAGGCCGAATTGTTAGAAGCAGCATCAGCCCTGAGTTGCTGTAAACCACCGAAGTCATAAAAGCTGCCAACCGTTGAGCCGGACGGAATACTCATCAGATCACCACCAGTTCAGCGCGCAGGCTGCCGGCACGTTTAAGCGCCTCAAGAATTGCAATCAATGATGACGGTGTGACACGGACCTGGTTTAAAGCATCCACAATCTCCTGAAGCTCCACCCCGTTATCAAACACAAACATGCTGCCGAATTCTTCTTCCACGGACAGATCTGCGTTCTGCACACCAACTGTTTCACCATCACTGAACGGCTGCGGCTGACTTACCTGATTCAGCGTATCCACCCTGACCGTTAATGTGCCGTGCGACACGGCAGCGGCCGTAACTTTTACCGATCGGTTTATGACAGCGGTGCCGGTGCGTGAATTAATCACCACGCGCGCGGTTGGCTCACCGGGTTCAACTTCCATATTTTGCAAATCGCTGATAAAGCCTATTTTCTGCACGGCATCAGCCGGCACGGTGACGGCCACAGACACAGCATCCAAGGGCATGGCTGTCCCTGCACCGTACAAATTGTTGATGGCCGAGGAAATACGATGTGTGGTGGAAAAGTCCATATCACGCACGTTAAAAATCACATGGTCAGCCGTCTCGAAGGGCGACTCGATCGCAGCTTCGAGCATGGCACCGTTAGGGATACGGGCGGAGGTCGGCACACCAATTTCCAACGTACTGTCTGCGCCCTGCGCGCTGACACCGGTGACGGACAGCGGACCCTGCGCCAGCGCATAAACCTGGCCATCGATTCCGCGCAGTTCGGTCATAATCAAGTTACCGCCACGCAAGCTGGTGGCCGTGCCGATGGCGGAAATATTGACATCCAGTCGTTGGCCGGGCTTTGCAAACGCAGGCACTTCAGCAGTGACCAGTACCGCAGCGACGTTGTCGGTCTGCACCGCCTGGTTTGCATTCTGACGCGCCAGATCAACCAGACCATCACCCAGATCAAACTCACTGATCGGGCTATCTACACTGACACCCAGACCGGACAACAACGCTCTCAGACTTTGACCCGTCAGGCGCAGATCTTTACCGTCACCCGTGCCAGACAAGCCGGCAACAAGACCATACCCAATCAACTGATTACTGCGCACGCCAGCGATGTCTGTCAGATCCTTGATGCGATCGGCATTCACCGGGCCCGACGTCACCACACCCAGCAGAAAGGCCAGCTTTAATCCGGTTTTAAACATACAAAAACTCCTCAAAATGGCCACAGGCTGAATAGTGTGCGGATACCGGCGGGTGTCCGCGTTGCCCGGGCCAAATCCCCGGAACCGCTGTAGGAAAATTGTGCATTGGCAATACGCCGCGACAGCACTGTGTTGTCTGGTTGTATATCTTCCGGACGAATCACACCGCGGACACGAATGACTTCTGTGCCCTCGGTCAGGGTCAGTTGCTTCTCACCCATAATCACCAGGTTGCCGTTCTGCATCACATCGATCACTACCGCGGAAATTGATCCGGTGAGAGCGGCTGATTGATCCGCTGTGCCGCTGCCGTTTGACGATACCGTCGATCCGGCAGTCGAAATACCGTCGAAGAAACTGTTGCCGGGCAAAATGGCGTCCGCCTGACCGATACCCAGAATGTTATTGGACGTTTCACGTTCGGCTGTTAAGCCGGAGGAACGAGAGGCCTGCGCCGACTCGTTAAGCACCACCGTAATGATGTCGCCGATATTGACCTGACCACTGTGATGCAGGCGACTGGACGGGTAAAGTTTGATGCCGTTATCCATAATGGAGCCCGTGCTGACGCGCGCTGCCGCAAACTGACCCGGATAGACCAATTCAAACTCTGAACCCATCTGATTGTCCTTGGGCACAGCGGCCGCGCAGGACACCAGCGCCGGGACAATTACACACAATGCAAGATTCTTAAATGACATCATTTTTCCCTGGTGCTATGAATGTGTCTTACAGGTTGTTGTTCAGGAAGCGCAGCATGCCGTCAGCGGCGGAGATTGCCTTCGAGTTGATTTCATACGCACGCTGAGTCTCGATCATATTGACCATCTCTTCCACAATGTTGACATTGGAAGCTTCAAGCGAACCCTGCATCAGCATGCCTGCGCCCTGTGCGCCCGGAATGCCGACCACTGCGGTGCCGCTGGCACTGGTCTCTTGATACAAGTTGCGTCCGATGGGCTGGAGACCCGCGTTATTCACAAAGCGAGACAACTGCAACTGACCAACCTGAACGGCGCCCCCACCATTGGCAAGCTCTGCTGAGACCGTACCGTCTCGACCGATGGTAATGCTGGCAGCGTCTGCCGGTATGGTAATCGCCGGTATAATTGCCTCACCTGACGACGTTACCAGTGTGCCCTCGCTGGATAATTTGAGAGACCCGTCGCGTGTATACGCGATTGTGCCATCGGCCTGCTGAACAGACAGAAATCCATCGCCTGCAATCGCAACGTCCAGCGCATTTTCGGTGGACAGCATGTTGCCCTGGCGATGCATCTTTTCAGTAGACACCACGCGCGTACCTGTACCCAGCATCAAACCGGTGGGATTCTGAGAATTCACGTCGGCCTGTGCGCCGGCCTGAACAATTCGCTGGTACAGCAAATCTTCAAACATGGCACGGTCTTTTTTGAACCCTGTGGTATTTACGTTTGCAAGATTGTTGGCAATAACGGTCATGCGCGTTGATTGCGCAGAGAGACCGGTTTTGGCAACCCACATTGAAGCATCCATGATGTTCTACCTATGTCGTCAAATTAAAAATGAGTGTTTAGCGCAACGCAATCATGCGCGCGCCGTCCTGATCGAGTTCTTCAGATTTTTTGATCATCTTCATCTGCATCTCAAAGGAGCGATAAAGATCGAGCATGTTCACCATCACCTCAACCGGGTTCACGTTACTGCCTTCGAGGGCTCCCACGGCAATGGACACAGGATTTGGACCTGTCTCAAAATCACCGCCGGCACCCGCTGCTGTCTGTGTCTCGTACAAACCATCCAGGCGTCGGTACATGGGCGTAGTGCTCGCGTCGCGCAGCATCAGTGAGCCGATCTGCGCAGGAGCACCTGCCTCCTCGTTGGGGTCTGTTGCATACACGCTGCCATCCGGACCAATATCGATCAGAAAGCCTGTGGGTACAGTCAGTGGCGCACCTTCGCCCATCACCACATGACCCGCGCCAGTCACCAATAAACCCGTGGCGCTGACACGCAAGTCTCCGCGCCGGGTAAACGCTACGCTGCCATCTTCGGTCTGCACACCCAGCACGGTCTGATCATTCATCGCAATATCCGTGTCGTTGCCCGTGTAAGTAACCGGGCCACTTTCCAGCGCAATTCTTTGCGCCGCTGTCGACAGAATTGGCTGGAATCGTGTGGGCAACCCTGGCCCATCGACATAGGCCGCTTGTGTTGTGGTGGCAGATGCTCTCTTGTAGCCCGTGGTTGACAGGTTGGCGAGGTCATTGCTCAGCTGCACCCGATTCAGTTCATGACTGGCGGTTGCGCTGAGCGATGTATAAATTAATCTATCCATTTTTTACCCCGCCCCCAACGTTACTGGGTTAGCCCCTCAGGTTGATGATTGCCTGTGTCATGGTGTTTGTGGTTTCAATGGCTTTGGCATTGGCCTGGAAGTTACGCTGAGCGGTAATCAAATCCACCAACTCCGCTGTCAGGTCAACGTTTGATCGTTCACGCGCACCCGCTCGCAGTGTGCCGAAACCCGCCGCGCCAGGCTCACCAAAAGTGGCATCGCCTGATGCAGAACTGGCGTAAAAACTCGAATCGCCGATTTGACGCAAGCCCTGCGGATTAGCAAATTTAGCGGCAATGATCTTGCCCAGGGACTTCTGCGATCCATTGGAATAGCTCGCAATCACCAAGCCGTCGTCACCGATGTTGACACCCACCAGATCACCTTCCGGTGCGCCGTTCTGATTTTGACTCAGCACCGCAAATGGGCTGTTGAACTGTGTGCTTTTACCGTAGTCCAGTGCCACCACGGTGCCGGTGATACTGGCGCTTTCCAGTTTGCTGGTGCCAATTGGTGACACCAATGCGCCACTGGTATCAAACGTCAGCTCCCCCTTGTCGAGGAAAATCGGGCTCCAGTAAGGAATATTGTTATCGTCAAAGTCACCCTTATCCGTTGATTCAACCCACTTACCGTCTTTACCTTGCAACGCATAAACCGAACCGCCTGCCACAGTCTCTTGCGACATCTGGATATAGGTAGAGGTTTTGCCAAACACGGTATCAATGTTGTCCAATCCCCAATCGGAGCTGCCTGCAATCTGGATAAAGGACTCATCACCCGAGGTTGAGCCGGTAATTTTCAAGGCGCCGCGACTGTCCTCAAAGTCCACTTTCACACCGGACACTGTTCTGCCAAGGTTGTCTGCCATCAGGTTGATGCGATCCTGCATGTGTTTTGTGAAAGTGCCTATGGAATACTGGCCTGGCTCAAGGCGAATCTGCGATGAAATGCCATTGATAATGACCGTCAGGTTACGATTGGCAGCGGTGACAGAGAAAGATCGTCGCGGATCAACACCCATTTGTTTGCCAAGGAAAATCGGCGGTGTTGAGGCCTGGCCACGCACCGTTGGCAGGTTATTGATCAGCGACGTTTGTGGATTTACCACCAGCCCGGACGCGGGGATACCCAGCAGCTCGGTTGCCAGTGTAGAGGCTGATGTCAATACTGATACACCGCCCACGGTCTCTCGATTGAGGGTTACATTGATGCTGGACAAGTCACCCGTTGTGCCACTGCGCAACAAAAACCTTCCATCCTGATACGTTACCTTGGCACCAAAGCGCTGATCACGGCTGATATTCAAGTCGCTGCCGTTTGGCAGCACGCCTGGCAACAACAATTCGCTGGGGTCGGTATCACGTGGCTTCATCTGAGCGCCCAGATCTCCAGCGGCCGCTGTGGGCAGCACACCAAATATGGGATCAGCGCCAGTGCCGGTTGTGCGCTTGATAAAGACATCACCCACAGTGCCACGCTGGGTTATCTTCAGTCCCTGGTTGACGATGTCATACTCGACTGTGATGTTTTTGAACGCACCGGCCGCGGTATCAGACAGTCCCCTGATATGCTTATTGATCGCGTAGGATAC
>CALQJO020000027.1 GCA_943330915.2 Rhodoferax sp. OV413
ACAATTTGCCATCGAGTTCAAAGCGCAATGTTCTGCGACCTTTTACCTGTCGGAACACCTCACCCTGCACATCTCTTGCGGCATCAAACGCATTTTTGTTGTGCCAGTAACGGGCAAAATCATCGCGCAAAAACACTGTCATTGCGACTCTCTCACCCGTTTGCCCGTGTCATGCGCCTGCACAAAATTTTCAATCAGTTTGATGACAGCCTCCGGCATACCGGTCACGTCAATCTGCTTTGCGTAGGCAAGGCCATGCTGCTGCCACAAGTCACGCTTGGGTGACTCAAGCATCGACAGCAGTGTGTTATTAAACTCCTGTTGCGAGAAGGGTGATGGACATATCTCACCGGCGCGCGCTTTGTGTACATGAAAAGCATAACCACAGGTATCAGTGGTCAGTACCGGCAGGCCATTAATCACCGCCTCCAGAATGGTATACCCGGCGCTTTCGCTGTAAGCCGGATGCAGCAGAAGATCACAGCCCCGCAGAAAAAGCGGCACATCATCGCGACCGCCAAGAAAATGGCAGCGGTCACCCACCCCTAAGGATCGAGCCAGCTTTTCAAACTCACCGGGTTTATCGCTGCCCACAATGTAGAACTGCGTGCGGGATCTGATGTCGTGCGGCAAACTCGCCAGCGCCCTGATGGAACGGTCGATGCCTTTGATGCGGAAACTGGAACCTATCTGCAGCAAGGCAATATCATGGTTGCCCAACGCATATTTCGCGCGAAACATCAGGCGCTCTTCGGCGGCGTCGGTGCTGGGCAATCGGCTGGCATCAATCCCCGGCGCACACTGATGCAACCGCGGCTTACATCCGGGATAGTGTTCGCAGAACTCATTGTGCTGTTGTGGCGATAACAGTATCACTTCGGTACGCGAATCTTTATCAAAAACCGCCTTTTCATACGCCAGAAAGTGGCGATAGCGCGGCAGAATACGCTTGATCAGTGAGTTCTCCCGCTGCAGTCGTGCAGCAAAACATGGATCTGCCGCGTAATAGACATCTAGATCCGGCATCTTGCTGAATCCGATCACCGCATCGACCGGATTATTCTGAATGTCCTGTTTAACCCATGCGCTGAAACGCTGATAGCGGGTGTGGCTGGACAGCCCTTTTACTGGCACATTGACCAATTGGATGCCACATGGCACGTTGCCCTCCCAACGCAGACAATACACGCGCACCTGATGACCCGCGCTGAGACAGCGTTCAACGATGCGCAAAAAGTCGCGCTGCTGGCCTCCATAGGGAAAATACTTGTAGATCAGCATAGCCAGCATCATGATCTGATCAGCCCCGCATCACTGTTAGTTGTTTTTATGTTGGCAGCCTGAATCATGAGTCTCTTGATTTCGGAGAACACTAGGGCTGGAGGCAGCGACTGGTAACACGCAGGTTTTACCTCAAAGCTGCCCTGTCTTGTTTCTCCTGTAAGGACCTCACCACGATAAGAGCATGCCTTGCGCAGGCATGGCGAGCAGGCAAGCGTTGAACGCAGGTGTTGCTGGTGGTACCCAAAACTGCCCGACAATGCCGGGTTGGTCGCACCGTAAATCGCCACTGCCGGCCGGTTGAGCGCAGCAGCCAGATGTCCCAAACCAGTATCAACTGCCACCACACCACTGCAGCGGGTGAGATGTCTGGCCAGTGCGGTCAGTGATTGCTTGTCCAGCACAACCGATCCAGGGATGTTGTCGGCAATACGCAAAGCGCGTTGGTGCTCCGTCTGATTGCCCCAGGGCAGTTTGATCAACAATCCGTCGGCATGCGCCAGTGCGGCCAGCTCAAGCCAGTATTGCTCAGGCCAGTGTTTGCTTTCCCAGGTGGTGCCGTGCAGCAACATCAGGCTGGCGGGTTCCGCTGGGCCCTGATGATCTGCCAGCGCGCCGATACCATAATCCATCTGCGCGGACGGTAATTGATAACCCAGTACGGCCGCGAACAATTGCCTGACCCGCTGCACTGCGTGCTGGGCTTTTGGCACCGCAACGCGCTGCTGATAAAACAGGCTGGCGGCGGACTCTTTGATACTGTGTCGGTCGAGGCCGGCGCGGGCACCTTTGGCCAGCCGGGTGATCAGCGCACTTTTTATCAAGCCTTGGGCGTCAATGACGTGATCGTAGTCCGTTTGGCGCAGTGCAGAAACAAAGGCCCTGATGTCTCCCGATTGCACAGCATCCCAAGGCTGTTTTCGCCATCGGCGCACGGCTACCGGTATCACGCGCTCAACAGCCGGATGCCAGGCCGGAATCTCTGCAAAACCCTCTTCCACCACCCAATCTGCACTCAGTCCGGGGATTGCCTGCCTCGCATCCGTCAACGCGGGCAATGTGTGCAACACATCACCCAGCGATGAAGTTTTGACGATCAGAATTCGCAACCCGTTTCTCCGTTTTTATTCAGATCGCGTGCCAGGGAGACTCGTTGCAACACGCGTTGCAAGGCATCCAGCACTTGGCGTGGCCGCAGTTCGGTCAGGCACTGCTTATGCCCAAAAGGACATTGCCGCTTAAAACATGGCCGGCATTGTATGTCGGTATACAGTAATTCGGCCTGATCGGACAGAGGCGGCGTGAAGGTGGGCGAGGTTGAACCATAAACGGTCACCAGCGGCCGATGCAGTGCTGCGGCAATATGCATCAGGCCAGAGTCATTGCTCACCACAGCGCGCACCTGCGACAGCAGGTCAATCACTTGCGCCAGACGGGTACGGCCGGCCAGATTGTCACACAAACTCTGCAGCGGTGGCGGCATCAACCCCACAATCTGCTCACAGATCTGCCGATCTTTGGCCGAACCCAGCAGCGCTATCCGCCAGCCGCGCGCCGCATAATCGTTGGCGACGTCCGCAAAGTACTGCGCTGGCCATTGCTTGGCATCACCAAACTCAGCGCCAGGGCACAGCGCCAGCACCGGCGTATCGGGGCTCCATGCCAGTGAAAGATCTGCGATTGCCTGTTGTGAGCCACCGGGACTCGTTAACAACTGCGGCACTGGAACGGGCTCGGTGATGTCGAGTCCGGCCGGCAATCCCAGCGCCACAAACCGCTGCACCATCATCGGGTATTGTTGCTTGTTGAGTCGTCGACAATCGTTGAGCAAGAGTCCGCGCTGTTCACCGCGCCAACCTGTCCTGAGCGGGATATGTGCAAACAACGGAATCAAAGCGGATTTAAGCGAGTTGGGCAGCACAATGGCCTGATCGTAAGCCGCCGCCCGCAAGGTTTTTGCCAGCCGGTAGCGCTTGAAAAGACTGAGCTCACCATGCGCAAACGGCAACTCTATGGCGGCACTCACCTCTGGCATACGCTGCAACACGTCGCGGCTCCAGGCTGGCGCCAGCACGTCAAGCTGCAGGGCGTCATGTTGCTGATGCAGGACTTTGAACAAAGACTGCGCCATCACCATATCACCAACCCAAGAGGGGCCGACAATCAGAATTTTGCGCCCGCCTGGTGTATTCATTTATGGTTGTTATCGCTGGCGGATGGTGCTGGTGAGAGTTCAAAACCTGTAAATACTTTGTTCCACAATCGAGTGACCTGCTCTCGCAGAGCTTGCAGTGGTTGCAGTACAGCGCCGGCAACCTCGGCATCAACGGCATCAGACTCATTGTGCTGAAGAGCAAACTCATGCAGCGTGGCGCGCAGTGCAAGGTAGCTTTGCGTGAGTTGTTGAATCTCGTCTTCGGTCAACAGCTCACAGCGGGCGGCGGCTTCCAGTATTCTGACGTTGTCCGGATATCTCACCAGTGCGGTGCAGCGATGGGCCTGCGCCAACACCAGAAATTGCACCATAAATTCAATATCCACAACGCCGCCGACACCCTGCTTGATCACAAATCCCGGTTGCAGAGCCTTACTGCCAGCTTTACGTGTCAGCTCATCACGCATGCGCTGGCGCATCGCCAGCACATCATGGGCGAGTTTTTGCACATCACGCGCTTGCGACAGGACAGTGGCACGTATCGTTTCAAACAAACCCGCCATGCGCGGCGAACCTGCCACAGCGCGCGATCGCACCAGCGCCTGATGCTCCCAGGTCCATGCTTCCTTGAGCTGGTACTGCTGGAAAGCCGGCAAGGTGCTGACCAGCAAACCTGATTCACCGGAAGGTCGCAAACGCATGTCCACATCGTAGAGTTTTCCAGACACCGTATTGGTGCCCAGCATGGTGATAACACGCTGCGCCATACGCGTATAAAACTCACGGCTGTTGATGCTTTTCTGACCGGCTGCACACACGGTGTCCTCATCCAGTGCGCCGTCATGCAGAAACACCAAGTCAAGGTCGGACAAATAACTCAGTTCTATCCCGCCGAGTTTGCCATAACCTACCACCACAAAATCCATCACCCCGTGCTGCCCATCACTGTTGACCGGGTAACCGTGTTTGCGCGTCAGATTCTGCCAGCTGAGCGCCAGCACCTGTTCCAGCACCGCCTCCGCCGTAAAGGTCAGGTAGTCGCTGACTTTCATCACGGTCATCGTGCCCTTGATCTGCGCCGCCGCAACCTGCAGTGTGTGGGTCTGTTTAAAATAACGCAGGTACTCCATCTGCTCTTCAAAATTGTCCTCGCCAATGCGCAACATGCCCTGCGCCAGTTCCTCCTGCAACACGGATTTTTCCGGAGGTTGCCTCATGGAGCCCAGCAGTTCATCAAGCAATACAGGATGTTTGCTCAGAAACTCAGCCACAAACGGGCTTTCCGTGCACAGATGCACAAACTGTTTCATGGCGCGGGGATTTTCCGCGAGCAGTACCAGATAAGCGGTGCGACGTGCCACCGCCTCCACCATTTTCATGACCCGCTCAAACCCCAGACTGGGCGATTTTTCCTGCGCCAGTGTGGCCAGCAACAACGGCATAAAGCGCTTGAAGCGTTGCCGGCTTTCAGCAGGCAGCGTCAGAAAAACTCTGTCTTTTCTGAATGCGGTCAGTTGTTGCCAGGTCTTCTCTGGCGCCTCAAATGTCAATTGCGCCAGCATTGCCACCGCCTGCTCGTCAGTGAGGTCTACCTGCCAGAGCGCCTGCATTTCCGCATCATTGACGTCATGGCGGCTGGCATCATCATCGTCTTCTTCGGTATGGATGACGTCACTGAAATGCTGACGGACGATGGCGCGATGCTGCTCCAGTATCAACATCACATCCTGCCAGTTTGCCTGCCGGACATCGGGAATGCCCATGGCGATCGCCACCCGCAGTTGCTCGTCAGCAGAGGCTGGCAATGACTGCGTCTGTTTGTTGGCAAATCCCTGCAGCTTGTGCTCCAGATCCCGCAAAAAGCTGTAGGCATTGCGCAAAGATTGCACGATGTCAGCGGGCAGGTATTCTGCCTCCTGCAGGTTATCCATGGCCTTGTAGAGCGATGTTTGTTGCAGGCGTTTATCACGTCCGCCGTGCACCATCTGCAGCGCCTGGACCACAAACTCAACTTCGCGAATGCCGCCGGCACCAAGCTTGATGTCCTGACTCATGCCTTTTTTAAGCACCTGCTTGTTGATCTGCTGCTTCATGGCGCGCAAGGATTCAAAGGCCGAAAAGTCCAGATATCGACGATAACTGAACGGGCGCAGGCGTTGCAGCAGTTCACTGCCGGCCTGGATATCACCGGAGACGGCTCTTGCCTTGATCATGGCATAACGCTCCCAGTCGCGCCCCTGTGACTGGTAGTAGTTTTCCATGGCATCAAAACTGCTCGCCAGCACCCCTTCGCTACCGTAAGGTCGCAGGCGCATATCCACACGAAACACAAAACCGTCCACCGTGAGGGTATCGAGCACATCAATCAACTGTTGACCCAATTTGATAAAAAACTGCTGGCAACTGACTGATTTGCCGGAGGCGGATGGCTGCGTGTCACCGCCTTCCGGATACGCAAAAATAAGATCAATATCGGAGGACAGATTTAATTCGCCGGCACCTAACTTGCCCATGCCCAGCACCACCATGCGCTGCATGTCACCCGAGCGCTGCAGCACCGGCGTGCCCAGCGCCCTGACCAGCCACTGTTGCAACAACTCCAGGGTGACGTCCATCGCGGCTTCGGCCAGTGCGGACACCTCAGCGGCGGTATCGCGAACACTGGCCAGATGAGAAACGTCACGCCAGATCAGACGCAACATCTGTTGCTGCTGAAACAAGCGCAGGCGCTGTTTGAGTTCTGCTTCGTCGAGTCGTTCGGCCTGGGAGGGGAACAGGCTGGCAAGGCGTTGTTGCAGGGCCTGGTGAAAACCCTCTGCACACTGATGCAGTAACTGACCGTTCTGATGGCACTCCAGCAGAAATCGCGGATGCTGCAGACACACATTGGCGGCATACTCGCTGGAGGCCCACACCCGAGCCAGTTGCCTTGAAAAATTATCCTGCGACTCAATCAGTGTTTTCAGCCTGGCGGCATCACCTGATGGATCTGCCTCAGCCGTTGCCAATAAGCGTTGCCAGTACGCGTTCAGGGTCGCGTGAATCTGGGGTGGAAGCTGATCGGTCTTGATCACAATTGTCCTTTAAGGGTGCTGAGTTACGGCTGGCTGTCATCTACAGGCGCTTAAGTTTATACTGCGCGGCCTCAAATACAAGCCGCAAAACCACTGCCGCCCCCCTTAAAACCCAGGAAATATTACTGCTATGTTGTTGTTTAGATTAAGCAATCTTCAACTCGCCTTTGGTGACAACCCGCTGCTGGATGGCGTGTCGCTGACCATTCACAAAGGTGAGCGCATCGGCATTCTTGGACAGAACGGCGCCGGCAAGTCGACATTTATGAAAGTGCTGATGGGCGAAATCATCGCTGACAGTGGTGAATTATGGCGCGCGGAGAGTATCCGCGTTGCCTATCTCGACCAGAATCTGCCAGCACAGGATGAGCAGACCATTTACGACTACATCGCCGGCGGCATTGAAGGGCTGGGTGATATCCTCAAGCGCTATCATGCGCTGACTCACAATGATGACCTGGACTGGTCAGATGAAAAGAACCTCAATGAGATGGGCGCGCTGCAAAAGCAGATCGAAGAGCGCGACGGCTGGGCGTTTGAGCACAAAATTGAAGGCATGCTGGATATGCTGTCACTGCCCGCGGATGCGCGCATGAAAACCCTGTCCGGCGGCAGCCGCCGTCGCGCTTCACTGGGCCGCGCGCTGATCAGTGAACCGGATCTGTTGATGCTGGACGAACCCACCAACCACCTCGATATTCCGACTATCGAGTGGCTGGAAAAGGCCATTAACGATTTCCGTGGCGCCGTCCTGGTGATCACTCACGACCGCCAGTTTCTGCAAAAAATCAGCAACCGCATCATCGAGCTTGACCGTGGCCATCTGCGCAGCTGGGACGGTGACTACCAGTCATTTCTGGTGTTCCGCGAGCAGCAACTCGCCGCTGAAGATAAAACCAACATGGAGTTTGACAAGCGCCTGGCTGAAGAAGAGGTGTGGATACGGCAAGGTATCAAGGCGCGCCGCACCCGCAATGAAGGTCGGGTACGTGCCCTGAAAAAAATGCGTGACGAGCGCAGTCAACGCCGTGAGCTGACCGGTAAGGCCACCTTCTCTCTGGAGCAGGCTGGCAGCTCCGGCAAAATTGTGATCGAGGCTACACGGCTTAACCAACGGTTTGGTGACAAGCCGATTCTTGAGAACTTCTCCACCAAAATTCTGCGCGGCGACCGTGTTGGTTTTATTGGCGCTAACGGCAGTGGCAAGACTACGCTGCTGCGGATTCTGCTGGGTGAAATCCAGGCTGACGCCGGCGAGGTAAAACTCGGCACCAATCTGGAAATTTTGTACTTTGACCAGCTGCGTAACAAGCTTGACCCCGAGCAGACGGTCATCGACTTTTTGTCCGAAGGCCGCGAATTCATCGAAATCAACGGTAAAAACAAGCACGTTATCAGCTATCTGCAGGAGTTTCTGTTCCTGCCCAGACGTACGCGTCAACCCATCAAGTCACTGTCGGGCGGAGAGCAAAACCGCCTCATTCTTGCCAAGTTATTCAGCAAACCCGCCAATATGATTGTGTTGGACGAACCGACTAACGATCTGGATATGGAAACCCTGGAATTACTGGAAGAACTGCTGCTTGAATTCAGCGGCACCCTGTTGATTGTCAGCCATGACAGAAAGTTTCTCGATAATGTCATCACCCAGTGCATCGTGTTTGAAGCACCGGGCGTTGTCCGGGAATACGTGGGCGGTTACGAAGACTGGATCCGTCAGGGCGGCAAGATGCTGTCGTTCGAGGATGAAGATGTCATCAGCAAACCGGCTGCAACTACCGCCGTCAAAGCCGCCGCTGTCAAACCGGAAACCACACCTATTCCGGCTGCGACACCCGCCAACGCGCAGCCCGCAAAAGCCAGCGCTCCCAGACACAGCCAGAAAGTGCAGCGTGAGCTTGATCAGATCACCCGGCAGATCGAAAAACTTGAAGCAGACATCAGCACACTGGAAATACAGATGGCCGCAACCGGTTTTTACGAGCAGACGCCTGATGTGGTGCAGAACGCCTTAAAAAAGCTGGGCGATCTGCAGGCCAAGCTTGAAGAGCACTATGCGCGCTGGGAGGCGCTGGAAAGCGCCTGAGGCATATTACGCCTTATGGGCTTGCCTTATACGCAGGCCTACTCCAGCACAACGGCGGTTCCGTATACCAGAATCTCGGCTGCACCTGTCATGATGTAACTGGTGGAAAATCTAACATCCAGCACCGCGTTGGCACCCATGGCTGTTGCCTCCGCCATCATCCTGTCCAGAGCCTGTTCACGGGACTCTGCCATCATTTTGGTGTAGTCCTCAATCTCGCCCCCGATCAACATTTTGAGTGAGGCCATGATATCGCGCCCCACGTGCCTGGCACGGATGGTATTTCCGCGCGCCAGACCCAGAGTTTGGCTGATGGTTTTTCCTGCAATGGCTGAAGACGGGCTGATGATCATCGTTGAATATCCTTGTAACGCTCTTGTTTATGAAGAAACCACTTTTCTCTTATAACCGAAATCAACAGGATGGTCAGTCCTGACCAGAAGCTGATGCCGGCGGCTTTGATCCACAGCGGGATATCAGGACTGAGTATCCACTCGCGGGCGAGCTCCCAGCTGCCAAACAGTACAAGTACCAAGGCTCCGATGGACATCAGCACCCAGCCCACGCCACGTTCAAGCCGCGGGTAAATACCCAGCCAGTACTGATCCCACTTTTCCGCAGGCAAGTCATCAGGGCGTTGTTGACGGGCCAGTGTTTTCAGTGACTTCATTTGTTCGAACTCCTTTTGCAGTGCGGGGTCGGCCCGGATCCAGAGCGCCACATCGGCATCCTGTTCAGGTGTCGTTTCCCCATCAAGTTGAGCCATCATCAGTTCTCTGATGCGTTGTTGATGATTCTGATCCCCGCTATGACGAGTGCTCATAACCTAGCTCCTGTAAGTGATCGCGCAGGCGACTGCGGGCGGTATACAGACGCGACATGACCGTCCCCAGCGGTATCGACAACATGAAGGCAATGTCTTTGTAGGCATAATCATGCATGTCTTTCAGGCTGAGAATTTCTCTGTCATCGATAGATAACTGCGTCAGTGCGCGCCTGACCTGGTGTTGCGTCTGCTCGCGAATAATCCCCTCTTCCGCAGAATTCACCACAAACACTGTGTTTGCATCAACGCCCTGCTCTGCGTCCGTCCCGACCTGCATATCCTCATGCTCATTGGCAAACGCTGTCTCGGGGTGACGCCTTTTGATTCGCAGCAAGTTGAGAGCCAGGCGTTTCATAATCGTGTAATACCAGGGGTAAAACGGTAACCCCGGGTCGAAGCTGGAGATTGACCTCCACGCCCTGACAAACGCTTCCTGAGAGATATCCATGGCATCCTCCCGATGGCCCAATAGTGACAGTGCATGGTAATAGGCAGGTCTTTTAAGCTGATCAACCAGTATCCGGAACGCGCCGTGGTCTCCCGCAACGCAGCGCTGCAGAATAGACTGCTCAATGTCCAGATCGTTGTCCTGATCGTTGCTCATGGCCTTGTATTCACCCGCCTGCTT
This sequence comes from Rhodoferax sp. OV413, assembly GCA_943330915.2. Taxonomy (GTDB): domain Bacteria; phylum Pseudomonadota; class Gammaproteobacteria; order Pseudomonadales; family Pseudohongiellaceae; genus Pseudohongiella. Next base: position 10,051 of record CALQJO020000027.1, read on the forward strand.
GATTTTTGCCGCGCCTTCCGTTGATAGTACACCGCTGTCAGCAATTTATTCGTGAGTGTTGCCAATCTGGCATGACCGATTAAACACATCACTACCCGCGTTAAACTGAAATCCAACGGCGCTCGTAAAAGCTCAAACATAATCAAAATATACTGACCAATCAGGGAAACGCCATGAGTCAATCAGACACAACAGACACTCAGAACAGCAAAAAAGTGAACCACGGACGCATGATTCTGGTCATTCTTATCACCCTCGCTGTTGCAGCAGTGATTGCACTGGCAGGCAGTCAGAGCGGTGCGACATACCCGTTTGCAGGCATGAACATTCCAGTATTAGTGCTGTGTGCTGCGGTGTCATTTGCCATCAACTGGCTGATCTTTTTGCCATCATGGCTGGCGCAGACCGAGCATTATTTTGATCTCACCGGCAGCCTGTGTTTTATCACGCTGGCACTGCTGGCGCTGAATCTGTCACCCAACCAGGATCTGCGCGCGATAATACTGACCTTGATCATTTGTATCTGGGCAGCGCGTCTGGGCAGTTTTCTGTTTCTGCGCGTGCGACAGGACGGATCTGATGGCCGTTTTGATGCCATCAAACCCGGGTTCACCCGATTTCTGGTGACCTGGAGTATTCAGGCGTTGTGGGTTTTTGTCACCAGCGCGGCAGCACTCACGGCCATCAGCAGCACGCAGAGGGCGCCACTGGAAACTGTTGCGTATATCGGTATTGTTCTGTGGGCGGCCGGTTTTCTGATGGAAATTGTTGCTGACCGGCAGAAACGTCGATTTAAGGCCAATCCGGCTAATGAAGGCCGGTTTATCAGCAGCGGACTATGGGCCTGGTCACGCCATCCCAACTACTTCGGTGAAATTCTGCTATGGCTGGGTGTTGCCATGGTGGCGGCGCCGGTGCTCAGCGGTTGGCAGCTGGTGAGCCTGATTTCTCCGGTGTTTGTTGTGCTGCTGCTGACACGGGTCAGTGGTATTCCCTTGCTGGAGGCGCGCTCGGACAAGCGCTGGGGATCAGAGCCCGAATATCAGTCCTACAAACAGAACACTCCGGTGCTGATTCCAAGACCGCCAAAATAAGTTCCTGCGTTAGCTAAATCCGCCGTCACACGCCGCCTGGTGGCAGCGTGTGACCTTGCTCGTTATCGTGGAATGTATTGCGGTTGTATCAGATGTTTTGGGTCCGCATCTGCGCGCGGCACCAATTTCTGTGGGCGGGCATACTGATTGTCTGTGCCATACAGATTGCCATCGGCATCGACGGCAAACGAGTGCATTTCCAGCCAGGCACCCGGACCATCCGGCGGCAGCAGCCACGTGTAAACGTGATTTCCCTGCAGGTCAAACTGCATCACCTTGGTCGGGCGAATATCGGTGATCCACGCATATTCGTCGCTGACAATAATATCCAGCGGAAAATTCGGGCCCAGCCAGCGTGATCTGAATTCAAACTCAGGAACTGCGCCGGCCACACCGCGGTTAACGTGCTCAAACACCTGAACATTCAGGGCATCGCGGTCGACCACGTACAACATGTTATCGGGTCCCAGTGCCATGCCATGCACACTCAGAAACTGCCCGGGCTGTTCTCCGCGCGAGCCGAATTCAGACACATATTCACCGTCGCTGTTGAGCACAACCACGCGGGCATTCTCCAGACCATCGGCCACCAGCACATGTCCATCGGGCAAAAACACAACGTCCTGCGGTTTACCAAAATGCGTGCGGTCAGAGGCTGACACATTCTTTTCGCCCAGGGTTTTCAGAAGCTCCTTGCCGTCCTGCGAAAAGATATAAATCACATGGCCGGTTTCTTCGATCACCCAGACTTTGCGCTCCGGGTCATACGGACTGACGCGTAAACGATGCGGTCCCGGACCGTCAGTGCCCGCCCACAAATGATCCCACTGATCCCACACTTCCTGAAGCTCGCCTTCGCTGTTAATGACATACAGCAAGTTCTGCCAAGTGCGGCCGCGCCCCTGAATCACATTCCAGCCCATCGAACCGGCGTAGTTGGTGTATTCGGGCGGCAAAGGATCAGGCAACTGCGTCTCGCCGCGTTGCACAATCAGAATACGGTCTTTGGATTCCACATGAATCCCTGAGTTACCACCCCAGGTATAGCCTTGCTGGGCAAAGGGCTGCATCCAGTCAACAACAATGTCGTATGGCATGGGGCCGGTTGGATCCAGCGTTTGGGTGTTACCGACTTGCGCTATGGACGCGGCGGGTGCAGTGATACACACCGCTGCAAACAGCAGGGACAAAATACTTGGAATGACGCTGGCTGGGCGGGAAGAGGATACACGCATGATTTGTTACCTTGTTGAATGGGGGAGTACTGCAAGCACGACCACTCTTTCCCCTCGTTATTGTGTGTCAGGAGCGTAGCACAGGCTTGTAAAAACCTGATAGCCCATTACTCCTGTGTTGATAGTGTCCTGTGTTGATACTGCCTTGCGTTTATTCCACAGCCCGCTCAATGGCGCGTTTAAATGCCGGGCGTGACAGATTGCGCTGCAGATAGGCCTGTAAGTGCGGATAATCATTGAGCACACTGATACGTTTAGCCAGCGATATCACATAAGTAATACCGATGTCCGCACCGCTGAAATGCTCGCCAAGAATAAAAGGTTTATCTGCCAGCTGCTGGTTTATAAAATCCAGATGCAGCTTGATTTCAGCCGCTGAGAACGTCTCAAGCGCGGCATGCGGCTGAGAGCTGTTGCGCAGCAACAACATTTTGATCAGCAATGGCAAAAACACCGAACCCTCCGGGTAGTGCAGCCATTGGGTAAAGCTTGCCCAGGTTTTTAAATCGCTGCGCGATGGATGCAGCGCATGCGCCGTGTCAAATTTTTCCAGCAGGTAACTGGTGATGGCGCCAGACTCGGCAATGAGCTGACCCTCGTCTTCAATCACCGGTGACTTGCCCAGTGGGTGAATGTTCTTTAATTCAGGCGGCGCGCGGAAGGTCGCCGGATCACGCAGGTACACCTGCAGATCATAGGCGGCGCCCAACTCTTCAAGCAGCCAGACGGTAAAGATTGATCGTCCAATTCTTAAATGATGAACCGTAATCATTGTGCGGCACTCTCCTGTTTGACGCGCTCAATCCAACGCATAACCTGTGCCTCCAGCACCGGCATAGGCAGGGCCCCGCCACCGAGCACGGTGTCGTGAAAACCGCGGTAGTCAAAGTTGTCACCCAACTCGTTCATGGCGGTAGCGCGCAACTCCTGAATTTTTAACATGCCGATTTTGTAGGCAGTCGCCTGGCCCGCGCCGGTGAGGTAACGCTGAATTTCAGCGCGCACAGCCGCTTCAGGTTGCGGAGAATTATCGAGGAAGTATTGAACCGACTGTTCTTCACTCCACTGCTTGGCGTGCATGCCGGTATCCACCACCAGACGGATGGCGCGCCAGATTTCGGTAGCCAGGCGCCCGAAATCAGAATAGGGGTCTTCATAAAAACCCATGTCCTTGGCAAGCGCTTCGGTGTACAGACCCCAACCCTCAGAGAATGCGGTAAACCCATACTGCGTGCGGAAACGCGGAATGTCCGTCAGCTCCTGCTGAATAGAGATTTGCATGTGATGCCCCGGGTTGCCTTCGTGATATGAAATCACCTCCAGCTGATATCGCGGCATGGCATTCATATCCGACAAATGCGCATAGAACACACCCGGTCGAGAACCGTCCGGTGTACCCGAGGCGTAATGCTGCGCGGCACCATCCTGCTCGCGGAATGCTTCCACACGACGGACCACCAGATCGGCCTTTGGCAATATGCCGAAATACTCCGGGAGTTTCTGGTTCATGGCATCAAGATAAACGTTAGCCAGATCGAGATAGCCCTGCCGGCCTTCATCGGTGTTCGGGAAATAAAACTGCGGATCTTCGCGCATGAATACAAAAAATTCTGCCAGCGTGCCATCAAAGGCAACGGCATCCTTGATGGCCTCCATCTCGGCGCGGATGCGCGCCACTTCGGCCAGACCAATCTCATGTATTTCGTCAGCGGTCAGCTCCAGCGTGGTCATCAGGGACAAGCGATGATTGTAGTAGGCTTCGCCTTCCGGCAATGCCCACACGCCACTGGCTTCTTCCGGAGTGTTGTTGCGATCGGCGTTTAACCAGGCCAGCACTTCGTCGTACGCGGGCTTGACCTGTTCGAGCAAAGCACTCTGAGCTTGCGCCAGCATCCGCTCTGCGGTGGCCTGATCAATCTGGCCGTTCTCCAGTAGCGCAGTCACCTTGGTTTCTATGTCGCCCATCAGCGGCGAAACGCCGTCGTCCGTAAACGGAGCGCCACGCATTACCCGATCAATTTCGGCAATTGCATAATCGTAACCAAAGCGTGGCTGACGGATACCTGATTCGACCGCTCGCAGACTGCGCTGCAGATACTGACGCATAACGTCGTCCATCTGCGTCAGCCGGGCGATGTAGGCATCCATATCGGCAGGCTGGTCAACACGATGAAAATTGATCATAAAATTGGGCAGACCGGCATGGGGACCACCGCGTCCAAAAATATAGTCGTGATGCCGGAACTCTTCGCTGCGTTCAGCGCGCTCGAGTGCATAGGTCCAGATATCCCATGACACTTTTGCATCTTCGCTCAGCTCGTCATAGTTAAACGTGGCCTGCATGTGCGCAACACTGTTGCGTCGCCATTCAAGCTCGCTGTCCATGGCAGCTTCCGACACGTCATCAAGTTTATCGTAGTCGGTCTTATCGCCCAGACGGGTCAACCGTTGTGGGCTGAAACTCAACTCCTCAGCAAACTGCTCATCCAGCCAGACGGTAAGCCGCTGCGACTCGGTGATTTGTTCAGCGCTGGTGGTTTGTGCAACGCCGGTAGTTTGCCCGGCCGCGGCTTGTGTGGATGCCTGGGCGGCGTCTGGCGCCGCGGGTGTCGGCGCCTCTGATTCCGTACATCCGGCCATGACCATGATCAGGGCTGTTGCCAGCAATGACTTTTTTATCATTAAAATTTTCCGCCATTCATGAACAAATTTGTGAAACCTGCAGACTTTTATCTATCAATTTGCGCCCGCCAGCCGCTCAACAATTTCGTAATTTGCGCGCACAAAACGATACAGTTCCGCTTCAATAATGCGCTCCTGGTCACTGTGCGCGCCAAAGCCCAGCGGGCCATCTTCCGCATCAATCGCCGGACCAATACCGTAGCAGTTGATACCTAAAGCACGCAGATATGCCATATCGGTAGCACCGGTACTCATGGTTGGAATCACTGTCGCGCCATAGATTTCTTGCATGACCTGTTCAATGACCCGGAATGCATCGGTATCCAACGGCGTAGAAGCGCCAGGTCGCATATTACGGGAAGCCCAGTCGACATTGATGTTTTCGTCGTCGATGACTTCACGCAGAGCAGAGATAAACTGCTCGGGATCTTCGTCCGGCAGCAAGCGAACGTCGAGTGTTGCTGTCACTTCCGATGGAATAACGTTGACCCGGTAACCACCATTCACCATGGTGGGAGAAATGGTACTGAACAACACCGCGGCATTGCGTGGTTCATTAGACTTCATCCATGCCAGTGCAGCCTGGCCTTCGGTTGAACCGGGATTGAGCATGGCCAGATATCGCGCGGCGGACTCCGGTGTTGAAACCGATGCCATGCGTGAGAAGTAGGATGTGGTGGTGTCGCTCAGACGGACGGGCGGTTGCCAGTCGGCGGCCGCCGCAATGGCTTTGGACATGGCCACCAGAGAATTGCTTTCCAGCGGCACGGATCCGTGCCCGGCGATGCCCGTGCTGGTCAGGGTGATTGCGCGTGGCAATTTCTCTACGGTTTGGACACCTGCGTAATGCACCTGACCCCCTTGACGCACGACGCTGCCGCCTTCGGCGATACAATGCTCGGCATCAATGGCATCAAAGTGCTGCTGGGTCATGAACTGAATACCAATCTGCGTTGCCCCTTCTTCGCCGGATTCAGCCAGAAAAATCACATCTCGATCCAGTTCAACGCCCTGACGTTTAAGCATCAGCAGGGTCATCAGACTGGCAACCACATTGTCTTTGTCGTCCACCGTGCCACGACCGTAAATCCAGCCACCATCACGTTCGGCGCTGTAAGGCGGGAACACCCACTTGCTCGGATCCGTATTCACAGTGTCCTGGTGCGCCATCATCAGCAAGGGGCGCTTGCTGCCATTGCCCCGCAAGCGGGCAACCAGGTTGGGGCGATTGGGGTCCAAGGAAAACACCTCAACGTCGATGCCTTCCTGCTGCAGAACCTCAACCAGATAATCCGTCAATGGCTTTTCCACGCCGGGTGGATCGGCGGTATCAATACGAATCATCGCCTGAAAGTGTCTGAGGGTTTCTTCGTCGATGGCCGCCCAGTCAGGCTGTTGTGCCTGAACTGAACTGGTGCTGATCAGCAGTGCAGCAATGGCCGCTGACAATCGGTTGAGTTTGCGCAAGATGGGTCTCCGGTACAGGGTGTAGTGCGTCAGTGTTGATGTCTGAAGCCTACACCTGCTGCACAGGGTGTGTCCACGAGCGCGCGGCACTCTGCGTGAGTGCGCGTGCTGATTGTGCTGTCAACGTGGCGGGTTCACCGCGGCCCCACTTCAATAGAACCACTGACGGTATTCAACTCCACGGAGCCATTTCCCTGGCCTGTGGTGAACTGCAGGCTGCGTCCCGGCCCAAACTGCGGACGCTGGGCCTCATCATCGGTAATGCCATTTTCGATGCGACTTCCCACATTGGTGCGCAGGTCGAAGCGGGCGTCAACATCAGCATCCAGTTGTAATTCGATTTCACCACTGACGCTGCTGCCACTGATGCGAGGGCTTGTTGAATTGCTGATCGCTATGCGCATTTCTCCGTTAATGCCATCAAATTCCAGTGTACGCGTGCCGTCAAAACGTGCCTCGACCTCTCCGTTGACCATGTTCAGCGTCACCTCTTCCGCGGCGCTGTTGATGTCCATCGCGCCATTCACTGTGCTGACCTCAAGACGCCCGGACGAGCCATTGTCAGTAATCTCGCCATTCACGGTTTGCAGGCTGACCCGCCCACGGTTATTACTGCTGCTGATGGGACCATTCACCGTTTTGAGCGCAACAACTCCGCCCAGATCGCTGGCCACAATGTCACCATTCACCGTGGTGATGTTTGCGCCACCCAGAATGCCTGCAGCATCCACGGCAATATTGACGCCAGAGAACTCAACATCGCTGTTGGCCGGCAGCACAATCTCCAGATCGCTGCCCTCTCGATTGCCGATACCGCGCATCGAGCGCGGCATGACCACCTCGAACCTTGTAAAGCCGTTGTCAGATTCCAATTCAAACCCTTCTGCGAGCTCATCCAGCTGCCCCCTGACCGAAAAGGTATTGTCTGAACCGGTGCGGATACGAACATCTCCGCGCATGACTTCAAGGGTAATTTTTTCGTTGGCGCTGACCTGCCGGGTCTCGTCGATACTCTGCTGACCCTGGGCGCTTGCGTTCATGGTCAGTAGCAACGACATCGCACCGGCAAGCAGAGCAAAGGTCAGAGTGGTTTGTGCTTTCATGGTTAATTCTCCATCCAGATGGTATTGCCCGATTCGAGTTCGCCGAGCCACTGCAGATACTCGATTTGTTGTTGATAAATGCCTTCCATTTGCGCCAGCAACGCCGGCTCTTCCGGGTAATAATTCAGCGCATCGCGTACCTCGCTGAGTGCCTGATCCCAGATGGTTAACTGATACTGCCAGTCACCAAAATCGGCACTGACCAGTCCGACGCTGCCCAGCAGTTCTGCGTTGATGGCGGTATACACCGCTGCAATCTGCTGATCCGCAGGAATTTGCTCAAGTGCCTGGCCATTGTGAGCCGGTTCGATGGCCGGCAGCGCAACCTGCGGGGCAGGATCAATGCCGATCCCGCTCCACCACAAAGCGCCGAGCACCGCCAGCGCCAGCACTGCCGCCCAACGGTTGGCAGGGGCAAACCATCGCTGCAGACTGCGGGTCTCGTGGGCCGGTTGCTGATCCAGCCTGGGCTCTATCGACGCCCATAAATCACGGCCCGGCGCTATCTCGCGTGGCAAGCTTTCCAGCAATTGATCAAGCTGCTTGTCAGTCTTCACTCAATAATCCTCGTAACAGCTGTCTTGCGCGGTGGTACTGGGCTTTGCTTGAACCCTCAGCAATAGCAAGAAGATCGGCGATTTCTGCATGCTGGTAACCTTCCAGCGCAAACAAGACAAACACCGCTTTTGCCTGAGCCGGCAACTGCTGAATGGCACGCTCAAGATCACGCGCCTCAGCGCTGTCCAGCGGTTGCTCCAGCAGCTGTGCATGGTCTGCGGTGGACTCAAGCTCTTCTGCCTCCACAAAGTGCAGGCGATTGTCCAGTCTCCAGACATCGATTGCTGTGCGCGTTGCAATACTGTGCAGCCAGGTTGCCAGCGAGCTTTCGCCCTTAAACTCCGGCAAGCGCTGCCAGACCTTAATAAAAATTTCCTGACAGGCGTCCTCGGCCTTCTGCGCATCCCCCAGCAGCCGCCAGCAAATCGCATACACCCGCGCCACGTGCTGCTGATAGAGCACATAAAACGCTTTGCGATCGCCATTCTGCGCCGAACGAATGACCGGAGTTATCTCGACTGCCATAACAAACAATTCCCGTGTTTGATGACTAAGACGGCGCCAAACCCAATAAGGTTTAAATCTGGATGGGGCTGGGCTGGGGACGGCTGGGCTGGGGACGGAGAGATCAAAAAATGATCTCTCCGTCCCCAGCCCAAACACCAGCCCAAACAGGTATCATCGCCGCCGGCGTTATTCTTGTCACTTGATCATGAGAACTGTGTGCACCATGGCGACTAAAGCAACTGTATTCAAAGCGTCTCTGCAGATCGCAGATATGGACCGGCACTATTACGAAGACCACAACATCACGTTGGCGCGGCATCCGTCGGAAACTGACGAGCGCATGATGGTGCGTTTGCTGGCCTTCGCACTCAATGCCCAGGAGTTTCTGGAGTTCGGCCAAGGCATCACCAACGATGAAGAAGCTGACATCTGGAAAAAGGATCTGACCGGGGTGATTGATCTGTGGATTGATGTGGGCACGCCAGACGAGCGACTGATACGCAAAGCCTGCGGGCGCTCCGGCGAAGTACGTATTTACAGTTATGGCGGTCGCACCGCCGATATCTGGCTGGCACAGAACCTGACGCAGTTTGAGCGCCAGAAGAATCTGATGATTATCAACCTGGCAACCGAGGACACGCAGGCGCTGGCACTACTTGCCCAGCGCACCATGCAACTGCAGGTCATCATTCAGGACGGGCAGGTCACGCTGAGTGATAACACCCACAGTGTGACCCTGAATCCGCAAGCGGTTTTTGGTGCCTGAACCTAAAGATTGCCTGACATTCAGCAGTGCCTGATCACACAACACACACGCCGCACCGGTTTTAACGCCGCTGCGAGCGTGGATACACCATGTTTTCCGGTGTCAGTATTTCGATCAGCAGGGATTCCTCAATCAGTCCCTCTTCTCTGACCAGTTCCAACACACCGCGCCCTGTGAGCAGGGCAATCCCGGCAATACGCGTGGCATTGTCGTAACCAATGTAGGGATTCAGTGCCGTGATCAATCCTATCGAGTTGTTTACCAGCTCGCGGCAACGGTCTTCGTTCGCGGTAATACCCACAATACAACGCTCGCGCAGCATATCCATGGCGCGGCGCAGCAAACGCATCGACTCAAGAATCTTGTACGCAATCAGCGGCTCCATGACATTAAGTTGTAGCTGGCCCGCTTCGGCGGCCATGGTTATCGCCAGATCATTACCAATGACCTGATACGCCACCTGATTGACCGCCTCAGGGATCACCGGATTGACCTTGCCCGGCATGATGGAAGAGCCCGGCTGCTGTGGCGGCAGGTTGATTTCAAACAGCCCGGTGCGCGGACCACTGGACAACAAGCGCAGGTCATTACAGATCTTGGACAGTTTGACCGCCAGACGCTTGGTCATTCCCGAAAACAACACAAACGCTCCCATATCCGAGGTTGCTTCAATCAGATCCGGTGCCAGGCGCATCGGATGACCACAAATCCGCGTCAAGTGATTGACCGCCAACACCGCATAACGCGGGTCAGCATTGAGCCCGGTGCCTATGGCAGTGCCGCCCAGATTAACTTCGCGTATCAGGTCGTAAAGACCCTCGATACGCTCCACATCTTCACCTAACGTGGTGGCAAATGCGCCAAACTCCTGGCCCAGAGTCATTGGCACAGCATCCTGCAGCTGAGTACGACCCATTTTGATGATTGATTTAAATTCGTCACGCTTAACGGCAAACGCCTGCTGCAACAGCGTCAGACTATCCACCAGTTCAGAATGGGACAACTGCAGCCCTACACGAATGGCCGTGGGATAGGCATCGTTGGTTGACTGCGACATGTTGACGTCATTATTGGGATGCAGCCTGCTGTAATCGCCCTTCCCAAATCCCAGATGCTCCAGAGCGACATTAGCGATCACTTCGTTGGCATTCATGTTGGTGGAGGTGCCCGCTCCGCCCTGAATCATGTCAACAACAAACTGATCATGAAACTCGCCATTGATGATGCGGTCACAAGCCACACAAATCGCATCAAACTTGACACTCTCCAGCTCGCCAATATCGTGGTTGGCAAAGGCGGCGGCCTTTTTCACCATCGCCAGACCCACGATCAACTTGGGGAAGTGCGCCAGCGGCACGCCGGACAATATGAAATTCTCCAGTGCACGCTGAGTCTGAACACCATAATAGGCCTCTGCCGGCACCGCCAATTGTCCCAGCAGATCCTTTTCAAAACGGTGTGGGCCCTTTACTACATCATCCTGACGCGGGATTGGAATCATCATGCATATATCCTGTAATGGTCTTGAAATGGACTATTGTGTCTTATGCCAGACAGTATAGCGATATCGGCAGTTTGACGCGGATTGTAATGGCGCTGAATGGGGATGTGGCACTTAGTGGGGACGGAGAGATCAAAAATTGATCTCTCCGTCCCCACGACTAACCGCACGACTAACCGTTATACTAGCTGCCCATGACAACTTCACGATCTTCAAAGACACCAGCAAAACCCGCGAAGCCGCGGCGAGCCGGGGCGTCCGGCAAAATGGGCTGGCTTGTGCGTCGGATGGTTTTGCTGTTAGTGGCCGCCATTGCCATCTGGTGCGTCTGGATTGACTACAAGATCCGCCGTGACTTCAGCGCATTGCAATGGGCTCTGCCGGCAAGGCTGTATGCGCGCCCGGTTGAGCTCTATGCCGGTGCACACCTGTCGGCAGCAGATTTGACCGACACCTTGCAAAGGCTGGGTTACCGCGAAGCCAATCAGGTCAACGAGCCAGGGGAGTTTAATGCCAACAGCTCACGGGTGAGGTTGTGGACACGCGGCTTCAGTTTCTGGGATGGAGAAGAGCCCAGCGTCTATGTCGATGTCGACTTTCTGGGACGACGGGTAAACTCATTACGCGGCAACGAAGCAACCGGGGAGCTGGCACTCGCGCGGCTGGAACCCGTCGAAATTGCGCAGATCAACCCGGATACCGGTGAAGATCGGCTGCCGCTGGCACTCAGCGACGTTCCTGAACACCTGGTCAACGCCGTGATCGCCGTCGAAGATCAGCGGTTTTACAGCCATTTTGGCGTTGATCCGATTGGTATTGCCCGCGCCTTTGTCACCAATGTGCGTGCCGGCAGCATTGTGCAGGGTGGCAGCACATTGACACAGCAACTGATCAAAAACCTGTATCTGACTGAAGCACAAACGCTGCGCCGGAAAATCGAAGAGGCGCTGATGGCGCTGGCCCTCGAACTGCATTTCAGCAAAGACGAAATCCTTGGCGCTTACATGAACGAAATTTTCCTCGGCCAGGATGGCAATCGCGCCATCCATGGTTTTGCGCTGGCGGCAGAGCATTACTTCGGGCGCCAGCTGGACGAGCTCGAGCTGGATGAACTGGCTTTGCTGGCCGGATTGCCGCGTGGTGCGTCGTTTTACCATCCGCGCCGCAATCCTCAACGGGCAACCGACCGGCGCAATGTCGTGCTGACGCAAATGATGAACCAGGGATTTATCACCCAGCAACAAATGGAGCAGGCGCAGGCGCAAGAGCTCAGTGTATCGGCGCGCCCGACACAACGCGGCAGTGGTTATCCGGCGTTTATGGATCTGGTGCGCAACGACCTGTCACGCGATTACGATGCTGACGCGCTGCAGACTGAAGGATTGCGTATCTTCACCACGCTGGACCTTCGCGTTCAGAACACCATGGAAGCCGCTCTGGTTGATGCAGTCGCCGCTGTTGAGGTGCCTGACAGACCGGACCGTCCTGCGGGCGATCCGCTTGAAGCGGCGATGGTGATCACTGACGCCAGTACCGGCGATATCCGCGCGGTCGCCGGCAGCAGACGACCCGGCTATACCGGTTTTAACCGTGCGCTGCGAGCCGTCAGACCGATAGGGTCGCTGGTCAAACCGGCCGTGGTGCTGACCGCTCTGGAGTCCGGCGACTTTACGCTGGCCAGCATACTCAGCGACGCGCCGGTGACTATCGCGCTGGACGGCGGCGATTCGTGGTCACCCCGCAATTACGATAACCAGATGTATGGCGATGTGTATCTGTACGACTCACTGCAACGCTCATTAAATCTGGCCACCGTAGATCTGGGCATGCAGATAGGCGTAGCCGATGTGGTGGAGACCTTGCAGGAACTGGGCCTTAAGAGTAATCCCCCGCCTTTCCCATCGGTCTTGCTGGGTTCTGTGAACATGAGCCCACTCGATGTTGCACAGATGTACCAGACACTGGCCAGCAACGGCTTTCGTTCACCCCTGCGCGCCGTGGAAGCGGTGACAACCGGCACCGGCGAACGCCTCGCCCGTTATGGCATCGAAACCCAGCAGGTCGCCGATCCGGCCGACATGTTCCTGCTGGAATGGGCCATGCAGGGTGTTTTTGAACGCGGGACCGCGCGCAACATGATAAACCGGCTCGACAACAACCTGCCCCTTGCCGGCAAAACCGGCACCACTAACGATCTGCGGGACAGCTGGTTTGCAGGTTATGGCAGCGATCTGGTTGGCGTGGTCTGGCTTGGGCACGATGACAACCGCGAAACCGGATTAACCGGATCCTCCGGTGCGCTGCGGGTATGGACAGACATTATGGGCAGACTCGACATACAACCACGACAGTCGTTTGCCCCCTCCGACATTGTATTCCAGCGTGTTGCCGGGCAACCCGTGCGCAGCGGCAGCGGACCTGACTGCAGTAATGCCGTAATGCTGCCCTTCAGAGCTGGACAGTTGCCTGACCCGGCTACCCGCTGTGACAATACCGACACCTTGCTCGACACCTTGATCGACCGCGTCAGGAACCTAAACCCATGATGACCCGAATCAGTGTTTTACTGTTACTGAGCCTGCTCAGTGCCTGCGCCAGCAATAGTGGAGCCTCACGCCCTGGGGCTCCGGTGTCCACCAGCGAACCCGCCTCCGTGCGTGACGCGGCTGAGGCGGCTGCGCCCGTGCAGGAAGCTGCAAGATCCTTTCCGGTTCAGGTGCCGCCGCAACGGGTGGACATTCCGGCTCAGCCCGAGACAACACCACCACCCGAACCGGTTCCTGAAACCCCGCGGGAGCGCGCAGCACCTGCGGGCACACCGGCATCGACCTTACTGGCCTCGGTAGATCAGGCGATTGCCGATGGTGACCTGGAGCGAGCCGCCGCCGTGAGTGAGCGCGCTTTGCGAATCAGCCCGCGTGATGGTTATCTGTGGTATCGGCTGGCCAGTATTCGTTATCAGCAACAGCGTTATGGTGAAGCCGAAGGGTTTGCACGCCGTGCACTGAGCTTTGCCGGCAATGATGGCGATCTGAGCAGGGAGATCAATAATCTGCTCGGGCAGATCAGTCAGCGCTGACGCGGCGGATTCTTGCCCAACGGAAGTCTCGGGCAAAAAGGCCGTTCCCGGCAAAGGCGTTTATCGGGTCTGGATCAGCCAACGCTCGTCGGCACACAACACACAATCTTCACCTTCGAACATCCGCGCGGCCTGTGCATCGTCAAGCAATTTCCAGCGCAGCCACGCGGTCATGGGGCCGCGAAAACTCCCCCCGGTATTCATGGGTGCAAAGTGTGTAGCGCCGCGCAGGTTTGCCCAGAACACCGGCACATTGGCAGCGTCGAACACTGGCTGCTGATTTGTCGCGGCGCTTGCACTAAAGTCCTCCTGACCGGACAACAGCAACATCGGCCCACGCTGATTGGCTGCTGCCTGAGGGTTATGCCGCTCGCCCAGCACATAAGGCTGGATTGCTACCACGGTGGTGATGCGTTCATCACGGCCCAACATGATCGCACCTCCACCGCCCTGCGAATGGCCCGCCGCGGCCACGCGCCCGGTGTCGACACGTTGAAAGAAGGGGCTGGCACTATCAGAGTGCTGAGTGAGCATGTAATTCAGACAATCGCGCATTTCGACGCCACGACCGGCATTGGGTGACATGGACGCCACCACAATCAACTCATGGCTGGCCCACTGTTCCAACAAGCTACGATAGGACGCAGGGCTGGCATGAGTGCCATTGCCCCAGATCACCAGCGGATGTTGTTTGCGCTGACCTGACGGCGCATCAGGCGTTAACCATTCACGCGGATGAAATATGCGGCAGTGCAGCCCGCCGCGGGTTTCAACAATGTTTATCTGCGCACCAGGGTCAAAAAATGACTGAGACAAGGCGATGTGATCATCAGCCGGCCTGGCTGCGCAACCGGCCATTATCAAACCCAGCGCAAGCAGAACACCTGCAGCAACAGGTGTGCTGCAGGTTGAGGACTCACGGGGCACGCTCTGATGCCTCAAGCGTTGATCCGTCAACCGCCGACGCCTCCGTCCCCGGCAGTCTGCCCAACAATCGTGCGCAAATCTGCCGTCACCCGGCCCACGGCAGCAATACCCTTTTCATGGCCAGGATCAAGCCAGGGCTCGGCCAAGGCTTCACGCTGCCATTGCTGCATGCCGGGTAGCTCCAGCAGCAATTGCGCGTAGGCCATACACGCCGGACTCAATTGAAGACCGTAGGTCTGAATGCGGTAGGCAACCGGGGCAAAAAACGCATCAACCGCGCTGAATGCGCTGCCAGCCAGGTAGGGTCCGCCAAACAATTCCAGCCCTTCAGACCAGAGTTCTTCAAGCCGGTTGAGATCTTGCTGCAGTGCAGGCGATATCTCGTGTAATGCCACACGCAGACCAACGTTCATGCCGCAGATGTCGCGTAACACTGAAAACCCCGAATGCATTTCGGCGGCGGCACATCGCGCCCAGGTGCGTGCCCGGTCATCACCAGGCCATACACCTTCGCGGCGCTCTGCCAGATACTCAGTAATCCCCATGGAATCCCAGACCGCCACGCCATTGTCCATCAGGCACGGAACTTTGCCGCTGGGGCTGAACTTGCGAAATAACTCCCAGCTGGAGCCATCACAAAACGGCACCAGATCCTCTTCAAAGGTGATGCCCAGTTGACGCATCAATATCCAGGGGCGCAAAGACCAGGACGAATAATTTTTGTTGGCGATAAACAAAGTGAACATAAATTCTCTCCTCAGGTAACGATGTAACGCTCCTGAACAAATCCATTTTTTGAAGACACTGCGTTCAATAATTTTAACGTTCGTTCTGCACCCGTGATGCTGAACAGCGGCAAGCCACTGCCCAGCAACACCGGTATGCGGGTAATGATAAGTTCATCGATACAATCGGCAAGCAAAAATGCCTGAATGGTCAAACCACCATCAATGTAAATTCTGTTGAGCTTTTTTTGTGTCAGGCGTTTAATTATTGCTTCCGGTTTGCCGGCATCAACCGACACCAAACCTTTAAGGCGATCAGGGATTTCCATCTCACGTGTTGTCAGTACAACAACGGGAATGTCATAGGCCCATTCACCAAAACTTAATACCTTTTCGAAGGTATTTCGGCCCATCACCACCGCATCAATGTCAGTGATAAATTGCTCATACGACAGTCCCTTCATCGCCTCAACTGAATACTCCGGTCGCTGCAGCCACTGCACATCACCATCCGGGCGCGCAATAAATCCGTCAACACTGGCGGCAACATAAACCAGACAGGTTGAATTTGAGTTGTTGACCATGACTGACTCCTAGGTAACGATAAAACATCTAAAACGCAGAGTGAAGCGCATTGAGTGCCGCAAACACGCCCTGGTCCCAGAGCGCGGCGACAACAATAACCGTCATACTGAGGACTATCCAGGTTTTCCACGGGCGCTTCTTTTCGGCAAACGGATCAATCAGCGATCGACTCGCGCCTGCCGGTAATATAGCCAGTCCTGTCAGGGAGGCGCCAAATGGCACGTTGATGCGCGCCCGCGTGTTCACGGCCCAACCGTTAGCGTCGAGCAACGGACCCAGATTGCGGCCCCGTAAGGTCAGGTAAGCCATAAACACCGAAGGACCGGAAATCAACAGCATGACCCCCGCCAGCACCAGCGGGATCTGCCACCAGTCCAGCGCAAACAGTCCCGCGGCTACCGCGGCCAACGACGTGCCGATGGCGCCCACCGCCAGCCCCATGGCCGCAAAAATACCTGCAAACTTTGCAATATCAAAATTGGCAGCAGGAGCTTTGGGAGCGGCCACAAGGCTGACACCCTCAATGGTCTTGGTCTCAATGTCTTTGTCACGCGAGGCTGCAAACTTTTGCAGGAGTGTTTCGATAAATCCGGCAACACGAATATACGGAGTCCAGAACGCCTGCCGCAGGCTGACGGGCTGAACAACCACCTTGTTGACGGTAGCGAGCCAGTCCCGGCCCTGACGATCATAAAAAATTCCGTTGCGGCCAGGCACCATCAACTCATCCACCTTGCCGCCGGTGATTGCCGCCACAATTAAGAGTGGAGCCTCGCCCTGACGCTCGCAGGTGCAATACACCAGATAACACCCGCTGAAGGGCGCCATGGTTGCATGACGCGCCATATCGTTAACCCGCATCACCAACTCACAACTGCGCTGGTCCAGATACAAGGTACCCGCCTGAAAAATGGCCTTGCCTTTGCCGCGGTAGAAATCACTCAAGGAAACAAAGTTCTCTAACAGCGTCACCAGGTCACGCTGATAACGCACCAGCTTTTCAACGGCATCAATCGTTGCGCCAAAGCTGTTGGCGGCAAGATCCTGTTCAATCAGTGCTGCCAGTTTTGCCTGGCCGTCGCCAGCTACGATCACCTGCAGTCTCTCAACACCCAGCTTGTGCACCGCAGTGTCAGGTCTCGAGGCTTGCCAGTTTCGCCATGCCAACAAGCGTGCCGATACATCAGCCCACTGTCCCGCGCTTAACTCGTCCTGTTTGACTGCCGCATCCCCCAACAGGGGCTTAATAACGCTATCCTGCAGATTCTGTATGGCGCCCGCCCAAGCGGGGTTCAGACCTTGACCCAATGGCAGCGCCTGACCAGCACCGACTGAGGCCAGTGGTAAGGCAGACACATCTGCATCACTGTTGCTGATTGCGCGATTGTTTAACACTGCATAAAGCGCTGGCGCCGGATTGAGCGCATCCACCGCGCGCGCATCAAATGCAGCCAGCTGACAGCGCACAAAATAGTCATCAATTTTGGCCTGCACTTTCTCAAACAGAGCAACAGCCTCTGCCGTTTTGTCACCCAGCGGCTGAAACTGCACATCACCGTCTGCCGCTGCCTTGTGCCAGCCGAGCACTGCTTGCGCCTGCGCATAAAATGCGGCAACAGAGGCCGAGGTCACGCCATTGACGCCGCTTCTGTCTGGTGACCCGCCCTGGGTGTCAAGAACCTCATGGATCAGTTGGCGTACGTCCGCCTCGTTGCTCAGTTCTGCCACCACCACGCCGTCACCGTTAAAATAATCCGGAGAAAACAAACGTGTGATGTCGGAGAGATCAGCCACTTCCAGCGCATCATCCGACGACTTGCCCATGTACTGAAGCACTGTCATGGCGGCCGCTTTTATGCCGGCACCTTCGGCGTCGTGATCTGCGATGGCAGCAAGCGGCAAACCCTGATTCTGAAACAGGATGCCGGCATCAACCAGACGCTCGCAGCTCCACTTCACGGCCGCAAGAATCTCCGGCACACGAATCTGGCCATCGCCATCAGCATCGAGCAATGCTGCGGTGCGCGCATCAAACTCCAGCCCGGTGGTGGGGCAATTGAGGACAGTCCAAAGTTTGGGGTCTAACTCAGACAAATGCCGCAGGTCATCAGCGGTTTCCAGCCTCACCTGATCAAAGCCGCCCGATCTGAAAAAGCGCCAGATATGGTGTGCTTTGTTTTTATTCAGTATGCGATCCAGCATAGTGTGAGCTCCGTTGTGATGTTATCGCCCGGATAGTAATGCATGGCGCGTCAGCCACCAAGCTGGACATCAGCCCCGCCAGGATCAGGGTCTGGGTAACTCACCCGATTAGCTATTCTGGCTCTCACGAATCAGTGTGGTTAATTGCGCGCGGTTTTTGACGAAGGTTTTCTGATAAATGCGCGATGAATGATCTTTGACGGTCTGCAATGAAATAAACAGCTGATTGGCAATCTCTTGGTTAGTTTGCCCGGCATAAATCCCACGCAGCACGTCGGCTTCACGTTTACTGATGCCATAACGACGCAAAATGTCGTCCAGCGGCAATGACGGTGGGGCCATCTCTTCTGTTGCCTCATAACAATAGACAACAACCATCGCGGTATTAAACAGATAAAACAAAAACGCAAACACTCCGTTAAAGTGTTGCAAGGCAGTCAGTGGCGTGAATATCAACAGATGGATAATGCCTGCGGCAAACATCAGCATCATCAGCCATCGCTTGCCGCGCTGACTGATAAACGGCTGTTTTCCGGTCAGCAATAACCCGAGCAGTGTCAGCGTGCTAGTGATGGCAAAAACGGACCCAAGACTGGAGAGACTGCTCGCAAGCGACACGCCCGACCAGGCCAGCGTCAACACAATTGCCACGCTGAAGCCGGCGCTCAACAACAGCACCGGGATCACTGGTCGCTTCTGCAGTCGGGCCGCCCACACCAGCAACATGGACAGACTCACCAGCAAAAAAGGCGCACCCAGTTGTGCCAGCAGCAGTGCAATCCGCTCAATATTTTCGATCTGCATAAAACCGGACAACAGAATCGCGCTCCACACACTGTAGTAACCATAGACATACAACAAGATCAGGAAGTACTGCAGATATTGAAAGCTGCTGCTTTTACGCGTCTGATGAAAGCGGAACAGTATCAGTAAGCCGCCAGCCGTCATCGACAGGCACAAGATAAAGCTCAACCAAAGCGGCAAAGTGTCGAAATTAATGTTGTCGTAATTGAGCATGCAACGGCCAGGATAAGGTCAGTGAAAAGGTGTCTTGACGGCAAAAATATACCACCCGCATCTCAAACCCCTGCCCTACCAAAGTAGGAATCTGCAAAACACTACCTTAGTAGGTTTGCATTTGCAGAGCGTGAGGCTAGTTTTCGCTTCAAGAGTGAATCATCCATCCGTCTTCTCACTCTGTGGAGCACAGTATGAATCAGACAATGAACGATCGGGAACCCATGCCCGAAGCTGGCATTGGCAGTGCGCTTACCTATGGCTGGCGCCGCATGAAGGATAATTTTCTGGTGTTATTCCTGGCCGTGTTGGTGGTGGTGGTGTTTATGGTGCCGCTGGAAGTCGATGGCGAGGAGTTCGATACCTTGCTGCAATTTTTGAGCACCGCCTACGCGTTGCTGCTTTATCCGATCGTGAACTACGGTGCCGACATGATTTTTTTAAAATCCGTGCGCGGTGATCAGGTTGAAGTGAAGCGCATTTTTGATGGCTTCAGAAACTATATCAACGTGGTGCTTGCATCGCTGCTGACTTTCGGACTGATTGGTATTGGTCTGGTCGTGTTTCTGATCCCTGGCATTTATGTGGCCTGTCGATTGGCCTTTGTGTCCTATCTGGTCATGGATGAAGGGCTGGATCCGATTGCGGCGGTTGAAGCCAGCTGGCGAATCACCCGTGGTCATGCCTTCAAAATATTTACGCTCGGCGTGCTGTCGGTCTTCATTTTTATCGCGGGTCTGGCCTTGCTTCTAGTGGGCGTATTTCCGGCCATGATGTGGATCAAGGCGTCGTTTGCGGCCCTGTATCTGTCGATAACCGGCAATGTTGTTGTCGACGTGCACCAACGGCCGATTGACGAAACCGCTGTTTGAGCTCCTTAACGAATGGCGATCGGATTGATCACTGTTTGTACCGCACCTTTGAATTTTGGCTGCCCGAGCACAAACATAAATTCATGAACACTGTCTGCCGCAAGCTCAGCAGTGTTCATGCTTTCCAGAATGTAGACTCCCTCCTTGGCCAACAAGGTCTGGTGCACCGCAAACACACGCTGCGGATTTTCAAAAGGAATCACTTCCAGGGCCGGTGTGTCCGCACCAATGGCCACCACCCCAAGGTCAGCAAGATATTCTGCGCCCTCTACGCCCACACCCGGCTGCACTGAGATGAACCGCTGGTTATCGGTGCCCAGCAACTGCATCCACCCCGTGTGGAACAACACCACATCGCCTGATCGGATCTGAATGCCCTGAGCGCTGGCGGCCGCCTCGATTTCAGCGCGGTTAAATGCCGTGCCTTCACTGACCATGTCGACACCAAAATGCGCGGTCATATCCAGCAACACGCCGCGGGTCACAATGGGCGGAATGGTATGCGTCCCCAGCTCTGACAGTCCGCCATCGGCAACAATCTGCTCGCTGGTCAGGCCGTTGTAGTACTGATTGCCAATGCCCAGATGTCCCAAACCGTCAATTTGTGATCCGATGCCAAAGCTGGTGGTCACACGTTCGTCATTGGACGTCACCACATCGGTACCCACCGGCACATTGGCACCGGAGGCAATAATGTCGATGGTAAAGGTGCGGGTGCCATAGGCGGGAGAATCTTCTGCCGTTTCCACACCCAGCGAGTAGACCTTGCCCGTGGTGATCAGCCGGGCCGCATCCACAACGATGTCCGTGCTGAGATTGTTGGCTGCACCAATCCTGTCATCCGCACCGTAACGCGAAGGCACCCAGTCCTGTGACAACACAGGGGCTGACAGACTGGCAGCGACCAGGCTCAAACATAGCAACGCAGCGTTATTTTTGTTCATTATTTTTCCTTGTCACTGGCGATTTACGGTCAGGCGATTATTAACATCCCGACTGCTTTTTATCAAATCCTCGTCACTGACAGGCGTGTGATGACCCACAGGTGTGCCGGCAGATTTGCTAAGCCGGTCGTACAGCAGCACATTGACGCTGGCGGCCAGATTCATGCAACCCACCGTGGGAACGTAGACAACATCATCAGCCCTGTTGATGATGTCCTGAGAAATTGAGCCGTCTTCCGGCCCAAAAATGTACAACGCATGCGCCGGGTGGATAAACCCCGGTAATGGCTGCGCGCCCTCAGCAAACTCCACACAAACAACTTTCACTGCCGGCGGCAGATCCTGCAACAGGCAATCAACCTGCTGCAGCGGAATCTTTGTTGCCATGTTTTTGGTATCTGTCTGATACCGGGCTGCACGCCCAAAGCGCTCGCCGGTGTATCGAACACTGTCTGCCCGATAACACCCGGCGGCGCGCATCACCGCCCCGACATTGACGGGGCTTTTGGGATCGATCAATCCGATCAGAACACTCTGGTTGTCTGCCATCTGACGCTCATTTTGCCTATCTCCTGATTGACCTGAATATATCAACAAAGGTCGGGACTTTTTCTATTTTGATCGGCATATGCAGTCTGCGCGCCACATCGCTGGCTGAAATCAGCCCGCGAATATGATCGTTGTGCCGATCGACCACCAGACAATGCTGCTGCCCGGAACGCTGCAGAGCCGTAATAATGTCCCTGATCGTGGACTGCTGCAGCTCTTCAATATCCAGCGCGAGCAGTTCGTGTTTGGGGCACATCATATCGCTGACCGTGATTTCGGCAAGGCGCTCGCCGTTAGCGATTCGGATCATAAAGTGTTGTTCGCTCAGTTCCTCCGTGCTGATGGTGCCAACAAACTCATTGTCCATATCCACCACCAGCTTCATGCGCACATGCGCCTTTCGCATCAGCGATTCCACATCGACCGCAAGGGTTGAATTTTCAATCGTTAAGGGCCGGTGTTTTTTAAAATCCGTAAAAAACTCGGTAGCCGGGGAATCCATATCAAGGTCGTTAAACTCATCAGGCTGCACCATGTGGGCAACACGGTTAACGGGAAATAGACTGATCGTGTGCATAGCGTACTCCTCACAAATCGCAAAAATAGTTGGTAATCGCCAGGTCAGTTCAGAACTGCGAGGGCGGACCGCGAATTTTCCAAGAGGTGGAGCGTTGCGAGAAAACCGTGTGCAAGGGGTCAAGCGGAGGCGAAGCAGATTGCAGTTGAGCAGATGCTAAGGTCTGTTGACCCGACATGTCTGCTCTGTCATCCGATGTCTCTCTGGAGCAGATGAAGTTGTCAGTGGCGGAATAGTGTGTAACTTCCTCGGCACTTTGCGGCGCAAAATACTCGGCGTTGGCAAACGACACCAAGCACAGCAAAGCCATGCTGAACACAATCACTCTGTGTACCGAGGTTCTAATCACCAGCTTTTCCCATTGTTGCGAGAGACATCCGCCTGCAACTTCAGTCTAGTCCTTTATCGGAGCTTGTCAAAGGCAGAAATAACTATTGACAGAATATACTCTCTGATAGAAAGTACTCTTCATATTGACTGCCGCCGCACCCGCAAAGTTGATATCTCAGTACAAACAACTCTAACCACACAGGAGAAATAGTATGCAAATCAGCCGAGACGAAGCTGCGCAAGCGCTATCAGACATTCATGATGCACGATCGCGCGTTGACAAACTCCATGGCTACGGTGATGCCGCCCCCTTCTTAATATTGTGGGGAATGGTATGGCTGGTAGCCAACTCAACGACCCAGTTTGTCCCGGCCCTTGCTGATATGGCGTGGCTCGTGGGCATCCTCACCGGCACCACACTGACAATCGTACTGGCCAGCGTGCAAGCAAAACGACGAGGCGCGCGTGACATCAGCCAAGCAGGCCAATCGGCGCAGGTCGCCATGCGCATGGGCGTTTCACAAGGTGTGGTACTGGCGTTTTTTGTGGCAATGGTAACCATCGTCTGGCCTTTGGATGCACGTCAGTTCAACGCATTGATTTCTCTGTTCTGGGCATGCACTTACATGGGCGTTGGTGTGTGGATCGGGATGAGACTGTTCTGGATAGGCGCGGTCACTGCAGTGGCAATCTTGTTTGGTTTTCTCCACATCGAACAATACTATTCACTGTGGATGGGCATCGCCGGCGGCGGCAGTCTGATTGCTGGTGGCTTGTGGCTGAGGAGAGTGTAATGGAAGGCCCGGATGAAGTGATTCACCAGTCAACCCGACTGCGCATAACATCAATCCTGAATGCTCTGGGCTCGGCCGAATTGATGGAGTTCAGCACGCTGAAAGCACTGATCAGCGCCAGTGACGGCAACATGGCAACACATCTAACCGCGCTTGAAAAAGCCGGATACATCGAAGTCACAAAAGACTTCTTAGGTAAAAAGCCTCGCACGCGCGTGGCACTCACCGCCGAGGGACGGCGCGCGTTTACCCGGCATGTGGCCTATCTGAAAGCGCTTCTTGAAGGCTGAAGGAAAAACTGTGAAAAAAGGGCCGCTGCCTGGTAGCCCTTTTTACAGACCTGACTATTTTTAAAACCTGGCTATTTCTAAAACCTGGCTACAAGGGCAGCGCAACGTAACGATTAAATCCTGAGCCGCCCGTTGAACCGGCATCGAATACAAAACCGTACACCGGATTTCCCGCGCCGTCGCGGTGCACAGAACCGCGTACCCACGCTGCCTGAATACCCTCAACCACCACTTGTGGCGCAGACCAGTTGCCCTTCTGACTGGAGCGGGTATAAAAAATGGAGCGTGACTGCGCGTCAATAAACAGTAAGTGCAAATTTGAATCATGCACGATCAGATCGGCTCCCACTTGCTCAGAGTCTACGGCACTGGTAATCACCGGAATCTGTGCGACCTGCTCTGGCTCTGACAACTGACCGTCGCGGGAAAAACGCCGCTCAAACAAAAGGCCCGTGTGTTCACGATACATCAGCACCGTTTCCCCGGATTCGGCAAGCACCACCAAAGGCACAATAGCGCCGTTCTCATCATCACTGGTGCCCAGATTCGCAGAGAACAGTTGCCGTGCTGACAACGTGCCATCAGCACGAAGATGACGCACAAACCCACTGCCATCGCGCCCGGTATACGCCATGGTGATGGTGTCATCTGCAGCAATCGCCATCACCGGCCCAGACAAGTCGGGCGGTACATCGCTGTCAATCTCTTGCGGCGCACCCCATGCGCCTTGTGCAGATCGACTCTGCATAAACAGGCGTTGTGCGCCGCCGTACAGCGTCACCAGACTGCCGTCGCTGCGGGCCACCAGATCTGCAAACTGCGTTGGTGGCTCGTCGGGTGTCGCAAGACTCTGGTCGGTTACCAGCCACTTACCGTCAGCCGATGTTTCATCATCCATTTGAAACGCGTGATAAAAAACGTCACGACTGATCTGATGAACAAAATGAATCACCGATCCGGTTTGCACCGAGGCAACGCCTTCAAGGTCGCCAGTAACGGGACGATTGACACCATCTGTTTCACGCCACGATAACCCAGCATCTGTGGATTTAACGGCCATAAACCAGTTGTCGGTTTCCGAGGGTTCCATAAAAAAATACAAGTGGCCCGCCGCAGACTGATATGGG
Source organism: Rhodoferax sp. OV413 (assembly GCA_943330915.2). GTDB lineage: Bacteria > Pseudomonadota > Gammaproteobacteria > Pseudomonadales > Pseudohongiellaceae > Pseudohongiella. Next base: position 34,982 of record CALQJO020000027.1, read on the forward strand.
CCAATGCGTGTCGGTGTTTCGATAAACGTACCGCCCAAATGTCCGGGCGCCGCAGTCAGACGCAACGCAGCACTTTGCTGACCTGCCAGCGCACGACCCTGCCCGTCGACTACTCGCAACTCAAAAACATCGCCGTCGTCGGCGAACGTTGGCCCATCGGAAAATCGCCTGACAACCAAAGGCCACTCCCACTCCAGTGCATCCTGTGTTGTGCGCCAGACCGGCGTCGAAGCCACCGCATTGATGCCGGCACCGTCATCCCATGCCAGATCAGCGGCGCCCAGCAGCCGCTCGGTTTGCTCACCCTGTGCGTAAGCGTCAGTTGACATCACAGACATAACCGGTGTGGCAAAATCCGGATAGGGGAACTTGGCAAACCCTAGCGGGAGCCAGGTCTCACCGTTGCGGCGGTATTGGAGTCCCAGCACATGACCTTCCGGGGGTGCTATGGTTGCCCTGACCTGAACTCTGAAGCGGAACGGTTGGTCATACTGAATATCCGCAGCGGAGTTCTCAGGTGACGCCCAGCCGGCATCGGCATTTAACGCCACCGTGGCGTCACTTCGCACACGAAACGCCAGCCACTCAAGATGGGGAGCGACTTCGCGGCTGTTCAAATCACCGTCAGTGGGGACACAGCCACCCAAAGTCACGATCAATAACCCAATCAAACCCGTTAACCGCGAACATACTGACTAGCGCTGAATCATAACTATCTGCAACCTTTAGAGTGTCTGCTTAAACAATACAAACCGTTGCGGATGATAAGGAGAAATGTATGACCGATATTTGAATTATTGTTGGTCAACGGTTAACCGGGGTAATACGTCCCCGTACCTGGCCCGACCGGCAAGCCCAACGCAAACACCCACACATAAAACAACGTAACCCAGAAAACAAAAAAGAAAATGGTATACGGCAGCATGATGGCAATCAGTGTGCCTATGCCGATCTTTCGGTTATAGCGGGCCGCCCACGCCAGTATCAACCCAAAATAACTCATCATCGGTGTGATGATATTGGTCACGGAATCACCGATACGATAGGCCGCCTGAATCAACTCCGGTGAGTAACCAATCAGCATCAGCATAGGCACAAAAACCGGCGCGGTCACCGCCCACTGCGCAGACGCCGAACCCAGCATCAGATTCACAATGGCGCACATTAGAATAAAAAACACAAACACGATGGGGCCGGTCAACTGAGCATCAATCAGGAAATCCGAGCCGGTGACGGCGGTAATAATGCCAAGATTGCTCCACCCAAAAAACGCCACAAACTGAGAGGCAAAAAACACCAGCACAATGTAAAGACCCAGCGTGGATATCGCAGATGCCATGGCATCGATCACATCGCGGTCACTGCGCATGGATCCGGTAACACGCCCATACGCGACACCCGTCACCAGAAAGAACACCAGAATAAAGGCCACAATACTGCGGAAAAACGGCCCGGAATTACCACTGACAGGATCTCTCAGAGGTGCGCCTTCCGGCAGTGCCAGCAGCGCCATCAGCGCGAACACCCCAAGCGCCGCGACACCGGCCCGCAACAATGCTTTGTGTTCCAGCGGCGTGATGGTTTCCATGGTGCGCGCGTCCAATACCGACGGATCCGCCTGAGAATCATCATAGGCACCCAGTTTGGGTTCAACAATGTAGGTGGTGACCAGCGCCCCGACAATGGTGATGACAAAGGTGCTCGCCGCCATAAAATACCAGTTGGCCGTGGCATTCACTTCGTAGGAGGGGTCAATCAGGCGGGCCGCTTCCTGGGTGATGCCTGCCAGCAAAGGGTCGATGGTTCCAATGAGCAAGTTGGCGCTGTAACCACCGGACACGCCGGCAAACGCCGCTGCCATGCCCGCCAAGGGATGCCGGCCCAGTGCCAGAAACACCGCACCCGACAGCGGAATCAGCACCACATAACCCATCTCTCCGGCGGTATTGGAGATAACACCCGCAAACACGATGGCAACTGTGACAACGTGTCTGGGAGCCGTTAACACAATGCCGCGAACAACTGCCGATAACAGCCCGGATTTTTCTGCGATCCCAACGCCGAGCATGGCAACCAGCACCACGCCCAGCGGCGCAAAATTCACAAAATTAGGCACCAGGTTTTCCAGAATGCGGCGCAGGCCATCACCATTCAACAGGCTGACCGCCTCAATGGTTGCGCCTTCCGCGGCCGACGGGCGGGGGTCTGGCACCGAGACGCCCATCGCGCCGAATAATCCAGACAGCAGGATCATCAGTAGCGCCAGCACCGCAAACAGCGTGACCGGATGCGGTAGCAGGTTTCCGAGCCATTCCACGGAATCGAGAAAGCGCGTAAACCAACCGCGTTTTAATGCATTGCCCGGCACGTCCTTGTCCATACTCGCCTCACTGACGCAGTGCTTTTTTATCGACCTTGCCCACGGGTGTCAGCGGTATCTGGGCAATGATATGGATGTGTTTTGGCACTTTGAAGGCCGCCATTTTGTCACGGCAAAATGCCAGAATTTTTTCGCGGACAGCATCGTCACCCATGTCTTTGCCGACTTTTGACAACTGGACGTACAGGTTGACCACATCGTTGCCAGGCCGGTCTTTGTCCGGTGTGCCAATGACCGCCGACAGCTCGATCTCCGGCACCTCCTTCAATTTGTTTTCAACTTCCACTGAAAACACCTTGTAACCGCCCACAATCAGCATGTCTTTGGCGCGATCACAGATGGTGATGTAACCATCTTTGTCCATGCGCGCCACGTCACCCGTGTAGAAATATGTGTGGCCTTCAAAACTGCGCAGAGCCTTACTGGTCTCACCAGGCAGACCAAGATACCCGCGAAACACTTGGGGACCGCTGGCAATCAGTTCACCGGGTTCATCAAAGGGCATTTCTCTGGTGCCGGTTTCCGCATCCACAATTCTGATATCAGTGCCGGGCAACGGTACGCCGATGGTGCCGGGCCTGGCTCTGCCAGGGGGATTGATGGTCAGCGTCGGGCTGGTCTCCGTCAGACCGTAGGCTTCGCAGAACTTGCCTTGGCCGATGATTTCCTCCACTCGGCGAATCAACTCCACCGGCGCCGGCGCCGCACCCGAGACTGCGATTTTGAGCCTGGAAAAATCCACCTGCTTGAACAGCGGCTCATCCAGCAGCATCTGGTACAGCGTGGGCACATTGCCAAGCACGGTCGGCTGGCGCTTGATCATGGCTTTGCAGTAGGTTTTAACGTCACGCGGGTTGGGCACCACAATCATCAACGCGCGTTTGCGCAGCCCCATAAACAAGGCGCTCAGCCCGGCAATATGGAACCACGGCAACACACTGGCAAAGGTCTCTCGGCCAATTTCGTACTCAACCATGGTTTCATTCTGAATCACGCTACTGAGAACGTTACGCAGCGACAACTCCGCCCCTTTGGGGTTGCCGGTGGTGCCGCCGGTGTACTGGATCATAAACACATCTTCCATGCGGCACGGTTCAAACACGCGGGTGTTGTCTGCTTTGAGTATGTCCGGCCACAGCGCGCACACGCGGATGTGTTTCAGGGTCGGCAACACGGTGCGCGGTACTTTTCCAGTCCAGGCTGCCAGGGTTTTTTTCCAGCCCGGCAGAAAATCAATGGGGCCGGTCACAATGGCAGCTTTTAAGCCCGGTAAACGCCCATCCAGGCTGGAGGCTGCTGCGGAAAACATCTGATCAAGGGTAATCAGCACGCGGATGTTGGCGTTGCCCACCTGATAGACAATTTCGTCGGGTTTCAGCAACGGTGATACACCCGAGGCCGGGCAACCGAGTTTGGCTGCCGCCAGTAATCCGATCACGTATTGAGGGCAATTGGGCAGATGCAAACCGATCACATCGCCACGCTCCACACCCAGGCCGCGCAGCATATTGGCCAGCCGGTTAGCCAGATCGTCAACCTGGCCGATGGTCATCTGCAGTCCGAGGTAATAAATGACAGGGGCATCGGGCGCCTCGTGCACATGGCGTTCAACGATGCCCGGAATGGACTCATCGGGCACATCCGGCATTTTCCATGAACGCTGTCCCAAAGATTCCGCCCAAGGCGGGCTGCTGCGTGTTGTCATCCTTTTTCCCCTCTTTATTGAGTATTTTTTTTGAGTTAAACCAACCGCTGTGCTATTTGCACGAAATTAACAGTTTTGCGACAGTACCACCAACAAACTCATCATCGCCAGGCGATGGCGACGACCCCGGTGGTTAAAATCGCCGGGCATTCAGGCAAATGATTGTGGTGTTTGTCTCTCCTGAATTGACCCTGGTTTGTTTACAAAAATTCCCTTGTCACATCAAACCTGGCGCACTCTCAACAAATCGCGGCCCGCCTCCCAGAGGGGGAACAAGGCAATAATGATCAAGGTGACCTGCGCACTGCGCTCAAGCAGAGCCAGGTCATACACGCCTGGCGATTGAACCTGATCAAGCATCAGCAGTGGCGTAAAAAAAGCCAGCATCAAGGTCACGATCACAAAACTCAGATTGAGAACAATATTGCCCAGCAGCATGCGCCGGCTCCACAGACGCCTGCGCAACTGCCACACACTGGCAACAATTCCCAGCACGATCAATGGACTGACCCATCGCAAAAACTGGTGGGCATGGTCACTCAGTGCAATGCGCACACTGTCAGTTTGATCGACCGTCATCACTGCCGGGTACCAGATAACCACAAGCAAGAACAGATAGGTTGCCAGGTCGGTGAAAATGTCTTGTCGTGAAATCACCTGCCAGCCGTGGCTGGCATCTGGCAATTGCTGCGGCTGCCAGTGGGTTTCCGAGTCATCATGTTGCTCATGCATCTGGCCTGACATCAGATAAAAAATCAGCGTGACAACAGCAAAACCAAACAGTGAGTCCTCAATAAAACCCCTTGCCACAGCAAACAGGAAACCGATGATGCCCATGTCGCTGCCGGACATCCAGACCAGCGTGGTTTGCACCACTTGCAAGAGAAACAGCAGGCCCAGCACCAGAAAAAGCGTGTGCTGATAAACCGGCATGTAGCGGATGGCGATCAATGGCTGTGGCGGCACAAACTGCCTCGCCACCCGACCGGGATGGCCCATACGCTTGAGAACGGCGCTAATATCGGCTTCGCTTAAGGCACCCTGCTGGTCTGTCAGTGCGTCAAGCTGATCCATGATATTGGCTTTAAGTTCACGGCCAATTTCTTCGCGTTTGCTTTGCGGCAACTCACGCTGCACGGCCGCAACATAGCGCGCCACCAGGTCCATCATGTTACCTCCTCTGCCACGCCACCGAGGATGTCACCCAGCGCGGCATTCAGAACTTGCCATTCGTCAGTGAGCTGCATCAGCAGCTCTGTCCCTTTGTCGGATAACTGGTAATAACGCCGCTCCCGACCCTCGGCCTGTTGCCATTCACTGTCCAGTAAGTCTTGCTCTGCCAGCCGCCGAATCAGCGGGTAAAGCGTACCCTCATCAATATCAATGCCACGCGCCAGCAGCTGCTTGCGCAGCGAATAGCCGTAGTGCGGTTGCCTGAGCGATGCAAGCACCGCCAGCACTAATACACCGCGACGCAGCTCCAGCCGCATTTTTTCAAGTGAAGATGTTGTCATTTCACGCCTCATACTGTGCGGCACATACTATGCAGCACACAGTATTAAGCGCAAGTATTTTTTTATGTGGCGGATCATTCAGCTCGAGAGGCGCGGGTTTAGCGGATTGCTATTAACCACAATAATCACATTGACTGATTACATCCGATCCAGCCGGGTCTGTGGCGGTCAGAACTGGGCAATGGCAGATTTCAGGTACAAAAGCAACGTCTCAACCAGCACAGCAAAAACGAGTTACGCGTTGTTCTTTTGACCAAATCTCCTTTGTATGGCATCAGCAAATGGCAATTTCACAAAAGCCGGCAAATCGTGGTGTTCCTTTCTGAATGTCAGAAAGATCCACTTGTGCTCCATGATGCTCAAAACGGCCGCCAAATCGTATAACGGCGGGACCACCAAGGTGACGCGTCTGCCCACGCGTTGTAATTCAACATAAAACCGCTCAGGATCGTCAACGTGTTCAATGGTGTGTGAGCACAGAACTGTTTCAAACTCAGCGTCTTTGAAGGGCAAGTCATAAATACTGCTGACCTGGACAAACCGCGGCAGCACATCGTGCTGAACAATATCAGCGTTTACTCCCCCACCGTCGGTTCTACCGCAGCAGATGTTCAGATCCCATTTCTGCCTCTTTAAAATTCGATTCTTTCCGAGTTTGTAACTGACAAAATGTGCAAGTATCAGATACAGGGTTACACCCGCCACACCCATCAGACTGTTGACCAGCATAATTTCTCCGAACTATTGTCCATCAAGAGTAACGCATTCCCAGGCATGACATCGGTTTCGTGTCAGCTCAGAGAAACGGTGATTCTATATATTTTTGACACTTGGCCATCCGGGCTATACCCATCTTCCATGCGAGCCCAGCCGAACTTTTCGTAAAAGTTATCATGATCTGTGGTGAGGAACACTTCTTTGTAGCCGGCAGTCGCCGCTTCTGTCTTTGCGTGCTCAAACATCAACTCGCTTAATCGCTTGCCTCTGTGCAAAGACTCTACATAAACACAGGCAAGCCAGGGGTATAGATCATGGCGGCTGATAAAGTCGTTTGTAACAAGAGCGAAACACCCGACAATCTCATTGTCATCGTCAACCATGAGGTAAAACCGTGGCAGCCCTGACGCTTTATCGGTGGAATGTTTGATAGCATCACTGTAGTAGTTGAGATTGTTTGCCCTGCCCCACTTGTTATGTATGTAAGCAATGGCTTTCTCTAGCCCTTCAGGATATTCAATTACATTAAGTATTCTGTACATTTTTTTAAGTATGATCTTATTTGTGTCACTTGACGCCCAATGCAATGCGCGCCGCTCATGCTCTTTGACAAAAAAATCCTTACCATCAATGTAGGCCGCCATCTCGTGGGGATTTTCTCTCGCAAGACACTGCTTTAGCTCGCCGTATTCAGCCGCAATGTCAGGATGTGCACGCATGTAATCCCTGAAGGCGAGATGGCGGATGACATTGTGCGATCCGATTTCAAAAGAATGCACCTGATGCGTTCTGAGCCCGGTAGCGTCATCCAGCCGGAAATAACGCCGGCCCGGAATACCAAACTCGCCTTTGGCTTCGTATCCCAACGCTGTTCTAATCTTGCTGGCTTCGCGCTCAAAAATCTTCGCCCACTCAGGGTTATGGTCGAGTACTAGAATCATTTTATGGAGTTACCGTATCCTGGTGCCGTAGGCAAACATGTGACAGCTCATCTGCCCGTCAGCAACAGATTGACATTGCCATTAACACGATAACTCTGGATAAAAAGATAGATACTCAGGAATAACGCGCCACCAAAAAAAGCGCACACGCCCAGTAGCAAACCAACT
>CALQJO020000028.1 GCA_943330915.2 Rhodoferax sp. OV413
ATGATCAGGGTGGGATTTCAGGCACATGACAGCCCGCGTTACCGCGAGGAATTACTTGCTCATCGGGACTCGGTGGTGGTTGATGCCGGATTCGACCCCTTTGTGCGCAAAAACTGGGAGTCACTGATTACGGGGGAATCCGTCACTGCAGGTATGCTGGTGCCTTCACGGCTTGATACTGTCAGAGTCAGCCTGACCAAAACCGATGCCAGTGACTGCGATCAGGCGGAAGCCAACGTGTACTGTTTTGTCATCCGACCTGCCGGCATGTTGCGTGCTGTAGGCTGGCTGGTGGATCCAATCTATATCGGCTACGAACAGCAAAGTAAGCAATTGAAGGTGTTCGATGGCATCAGCAATTTGCGGGACGATAATGGCGACCCGCAGAACGTAGTGATTACTTTTGAATATTTTGAGAATCACCAAACCGCGAGCATTAGCAGCGGTTTTCAAGAACGCTGAGGTATAATCCTGCGCCTGATGCAGAGGAGTATCTGATGCCTTTAACAAATCCTGTTCGCCGAGAACATATCCATACCCGGCAGATCAACTTTCAAGGATACGAACGAGAGGACGGCCGGTTTGATATCGAGGCGCATCTGGTCGATACCAAAACCTATGGCTTCAGCAACAACTGGCGGGGAATGATTGAACCGGGTGTAGCGCTGCACGAGATGCTGTTGCGCATCACAATTAACGACAAATTTGTGATCGAGGATATTGAAGCCGTCACAGACAACAGTCCATTTGCCATGTGCCCGGAGATTGCTGCTGATTACAAAAAACTCATTGGAGTCACGATGGGTCCCGGCTGGCGCAGCACGATCCGCAGCCGTATGGGTGGTGTTCATGGCTGCACACATCTGACGGAATTGCTGTACCCGATGGCAACGGTTGCCATTCAGACCATACGCCCCCTGCAGAATCATCGCCGCCGCCAAGCCGATTCAGACAGCCGCCACCACGCAGGCAAACCCTTTGTACTGAACACCTGTCACGCCTGGGCCGAGTACTCACCTGTAGTTCAGGAGAATGCACCGAATTTCTACGTCCCGCGCGATTTCAGCGAGGTGATTGTCAGTGATTTGCGAACAACTGCTAAAGATGTTATTCCAGCATCGGAATGACCAGCGTAACCGCCACTCCTTCATACTCCTTGATGTTATCCGCTCTGATCTGCCCCTGATGAAACTCCGCCACCAGGCGCGCAATGTGCAGCCCCATGCCCAGGTGCGGTTCACGCTGTTTCTCCTGCGGACGCACTGAAATCATGGAATCAAATAACCTGCCTTTCATTTCTTCAGGCAGGTAGGGGCCATAATTGGTCACGCGTACAACCGCCCTGTCTTTGATTGCACGACAGAACACGGTGATTGGCTTTTTGTCGTAGCTGAACTCAACGGCATTGGCGATCAGTTTGTCCATTAATTGCGCAATGTACTCAGGCACACCGTTAATCATCACGCAACCTTCCAGGTCGGCGTCAATGACTGCATCCGGGTACGCCAGACGATAGCCCTCGACACAACCTGCCAGCACTTTCACCAGATCTATTTTTTCCTTCTCGGAGGTTTGCAGCATCTGTTCAAGGCGGGTCGCCTCGCTCATGTTGGTGAGAATCAGATTCAGCCGGCTGATGCCTTCTTCCGCGCGTTGAATGTACACCGCGGACTCCTTGTCCTGAGACACCATACCAAGATTCTCAAGAGACGAACGCACCACGGTTACGGGGGTGCGCAATTCATGCGACAAACGCGAAGACATATTCTCCAGATAACTGGTGTATTGACCTAATCGTTCTACCATGTTGTAAAAACTGCGGGATAGGTCGCCGATTTCATCAGAACTAGTCGTAGCAATGATGGTGTTTTTCAGTCGCCCGTTATCATCGATAATGTTCTCAGCCTGATTTCTGAGCGCACGTATCCTCGTTGAAATACGTGACGCAAAAAAGAACAGACCAAACGCTGCCAGCAACATCACACCGAGAATGGTATTAAACAGCGTTTCCATGGCCTGATTACGGAAGGTTCTCAAGCCGTTCATATTCTGATCAACAACCACCGCTCCCATAATTTCGCCATCAGCATAAATTGGATAAGCCGCCTCCAGAATACGCGTCTGATCTTCATTGATGGTACGGAACTGCGTTTGTGCTACACCGCCCAGAGCGGAACTCAGATGCGCACCTTCCAGGCGGCTGCCCACGTAAAGCTCATCAATGAAGTCATTCGAGGGCTTGGTCAGAATCTGGTAATAAATAGGATGCAGCACCCTGTCTTCGAGAAAACGCAGATAGCGGTTCCCTTCCTCAGCATCCTCGGGCGCCGTTAATGAAAGACCGGTCGCGGTCTGTATGTCTCCCACGCTAAGCAACACACGACGTGTTCTGTCGACCACCTGAATACGCGAATCGGTGTAGCCCATACCTTCGACAATTTTGTCGATTTCAGGCGTCGGCCGCTGCACCGCGCCAAGTCGCTCAATATCATTAATGTTCGAGGTTGCAACCACAGCAGTGACGCTGCGCGTCGCGGGGTCATCCACATCATAAACAGCAAACCCGAGGCTGGACCCCAACATGGTCAGCGGCATGCGCAGCTCAATTGTGTAGCCGTCCAGATTCTCGTACCACTGCCCGACGATCCGCTCTTCATGTCTGAGCGAGCCAATATCACGGAGATCACCGCCAATTTCATAGACGTAGATAAACTCCGGACCGCGCGGGGACACCACATAACTCATCAACTCACCGTCCGGTGAGGTCATGGAGATTTGCAGAAAATCGCTGCGATGTATGCTAACGCTGTCAGGCGACCGATACACCAGCTGGTTATCTACCACATTGATGTAGGCATACAGAAAACGATTGTGCTCGCCGACCAACAGCTTGAAATTCAGCGACTCATCGTTGTGGTAGTAGCGTGAGAATTCGCTTTGCGGATTAAGAGGCGTCGCGATGGTGTTAGCCCGCCCATAGGACAGTTCATAACGCTGATAGTCGCCCCAATCATTCAGCGTATTGTCATCAAGTCCAAGTGCGTAATAAATCGGATACACATACAGATTTTCGCTGCGCCGGGCGGGGCCAAATGTACCCTCGTCAAACAATTCCGGACGCTCATTCAGCGCGGTCGCCAACGCGCGGGCAGTGCCGAGTACTACCTGCTCCTGCCCGCGGCGCAGGTAGTCTTCCATTTCCAGGATGTAGCGGTATCCAAGCCACGGTATCACCAACAGAAAGCTGGACAGAAAAACCAACTTAAAGCGGATACCAAATGGATGCTTAAGGGCGATAGTCATTGTTCTCACCCACTCTGCTAATCTCCCCCGCCCCCACCATCACCTCCGTCGGTGTCACTGGTCATGCCTCCATAGATCCCAACATCGCCGCCGCCAATCATCTGGGTATTCCACCGATAACCCATGCCATACACCGTTTCAATGCAATCAAATTCCGGTGCCACCTGCATAAATTTTTTGCGTATGCGTTTGACGTGAGAGGTGATTGTGCTGCCATCAACAAAAATCTTGGACTCTTGCATTAACACCTGTCTACTTTTGACGTGTCCGGGAAATTTGACTAACGCGTGTACCATCCAGAATTCAGTCACCGTCAGAGGAACAGCCTGTCCGTCCCATTGAATGGTCAGACGGCCTATATCCAGTACCAGTTTTTCACGCTGAAGCAGGTTTTCAGGCGAGGTGGGCTGATTCAGAGCGTCCTGACGACGAAACAGCGCCGCAATACGTGCCGACAAGTGCGGCAGGCTGATGTCCTTGGTCAGGTAATCATCCGCCCCCATCCTTAACCCGCTGACGGTATCAAAATCATTGTCGCGCGCGGTCAGAAAGATAATCGGCAATGTTTCTGACATCGACCTCAGGCTCTGGCAGAGCGCGAACCCCCCATCAATTTCGTTCTCCAGCCCGATATCGATGATGGCCAGATTTGGCAGACGCAAATCGAAAGCTCGCATGGCGTCACGCCGGTTGGCAAAGGTCTGCACCTCATAACCCTGTTTTCGCAACACGTCGGCATAATTCTCACGTATTGCCGCCTCGTCCTCAACAATCGCAATTCGTCGCGCCATCTTGCACCTTCCCCAATCTCATCCACGCCCGGCCGCACCCTGCTTAGCGGGCTCAGGGCGCTGACTATACCGCATTTACATCGGCAACAAAGTGCCCAGCAATCTGCGACGCCATACGCCATGATTCTGACATGTTTGTTCAGCACAATGCCCTTGTTTACGCCTGCCATCGCGATAAATCCCTTGTCTAAACCTCCGAAAGCAAGTGCTTTTGCTGAATCAACATTGCCTGGAGTCTGCCCCGATGAACACTACCCGACTGGTGATTGGAGACAAGAATTTTTCTTCATGGTCGCTACGGCCCTGGTTGTTGTTGAAAAATTTCGATATCCCTTTTGAGGAAGTCAATGTGGCTCTGTATCAGGGGAATACCGCTGAGAAACTCGGGCCATTGTCCCCTTCGCTGAAGGTACCTGCATTTCAGCATCGCGATACCACGGTGTGGGACTCCATTGCGATCTGCGAATATATTTCCGAAGCGATGCTCGATGGGAAAGGTTGGCCAAGCAGTCCACGCAAACGGGCAACAGCCCGCTCCATCTGTGCAGAAGTACATGCTGAATTCCCAAATCTCAAGCGCGACTGGCCGATGAACTGCAACCTGTCCGTCAAGTTAACCGTTACCGACGCTATTGCTGAGGAGATTGCGCGTATCGACGCAATCTGGAGCTGCTGTCGCCGTAAACATGGCGCTGGCGGAGAATATTTGTTTGGGCGATTCTCAATTGCCGATTGTATGTATGCACCCATGGCCATTTCCCTCAAGGCTTACGGTGCTGAACTGAGCTCAGTGGCACAAAATTATGCAGATACCATTCTTGCAAACGCATGGGTGCAGGAATGGATTAGACAGGGCAAAGCAGAACAGCGATCCCGGAGAGAATTGAGCTCTGTCAGTAGTTTGTAAGTGGGTCTCCGTCTTAACCCAAGGAAGACGAAGCGTCTTGCACTCGAAGCAGCTCATTGAAGTAGGTGATTGAAGTAGCTCCTTGTAGTAGCTCCTTGTAGTGGGCAAGATTCATTTCCGCTAGACTAGCCCGATGATTATAAGTTCCATCAAACTTCACCTTAAGCGAATCCTGCAGCTTCATCTTGACTTTGAAGACCGGCTTGTGAGCATCACATTTGACCGGCTGTTTTTATTGTCGGTGCTGATGCTCATGGTGACGGCAGCGGGACTGCTGATAACGTCACGCTTGAGCTTTGAGACTGACACACAACAGCAGTGGCAACGGGCCCTGGTTTGGAATTCCGGCCTTACTTTCCTGTCGTTTACGGTGCTGTGCTGGTGGGTACGCCCCTCCTTGAAACTGTCCGCACTCGCAAAGAAACGCATCTCCCGGTTTGCTCATGCGTTGGTATTGGCCGCCGGCCTTAGTGTTACCAGTATTGATCAGATGGTGACCCCGGCGGTTACCCCCTTTCTAATGGCCTGCACGGTGGCGAGCGTTTTGATCATCGTCAACCCACTGACCGCGCTAATTATCTACTCTGCTCTGCTCGGTATTTACGCCGGAGCGATGACACTGACTCAAACTGACCCCATCTTTCTCATTTCCAATCTGTTTAATGGACTGATGGCGTGCTGCATGTCTGTTGGGTTTTCCTGGATTCTCTGGCAGCAAAAAATCAGCGCTTTGCAGCAGCAGGATGTTATCTTCCAACAGCAAAAGGAGTTGGAACAAAAGAATAGCCAACTGGAGCAGCTCGCGACGCGAGATGATCTGACAGGACTGGCCAATCGTCGCATGCTGCGGATTCTGACCACTGAAGAGCAAACGCTGATGATCCGACAAAACACTCCGACCTGTTTGTTGCTGCTGGATCTGGATCTGTTCAAAAACATCAACGATGAGCTTGGCCATCCCGCCGGAGATGATCTGTTACGGCAGTTGGGGGCGCTGCTACCACAAACGGTCCGCGCATCCGATTGGGTGGCCCGTTGGGGTGGAGAAGAGTTTGCAATACTGTTGCGCAATTCCGATGCCACTCAGGGCATGCAAGTCGCAGAGCATGTGCGCACCATGATAGAAAAACATCGTTTTCACCTGCCGAATCTGTTGGGTGTCCAACATGATATTGCGATGACCGCGAGCATTGGGGTTGCACAAATGGATGCAAAAGCGGATGACATGCTTGATCTGGCCTACAAGGCAGCGGACCTTGCGCTGTATGAGGCCAAGGCAGGCGGGCGAAATCGAGTCGTTTTGCATGCGAGTGCTGCCTGAGTAATGGGCCAGGACTGTGCTTGCGGCCAACCACCGAAAATCAAGCACCGCGCGTCGGCAGCACATCCTTCAATTTCGCGGCCATCTCACGGATGCTGCGCTCAGTCTCCGCCCAATCGATACAGGCATCCGTTACTGATACGCCATACTTCAGATCACCCAGATCCTTGGGTATCTTCTGGCTGCCAAAGTTGATATTGCTCTCCAGCATCACCCCAACAATTGAATGGTTACCTTCCAGAATCTGATGTGCCACATCCTTTAACACCAGGGATTGAATCATCGGATCCTTATTGGAGTTGGCGTGACTGCAATCGATCATGATGTTGGTGCTGACGCCGCCTTTTCGCAAGGCCTCTTCCGTTTGCGCCACGTTAACAGAGTCATAGTTGGGACCGGTACTGCCGCCACGCAAGACCACGTGCGCGTAAGGATTTCCCTTGGTGCGCACCACCGCCACCTGACCCGACTTGTTGATACCCAGGAAGCGGTGTGGGTTGTTCACTGACTGCATGGCATTCACCGCCACCATCAGCCCGCCATCTGTACCATTTTTGAAACCGACAGCAGAAGACAGGCCACTGGACATCTCGCGATGGGTTTGTGACTCGGTGGTACGAGCTCCAATCGCAGACCAGGCAATCATGTCCTGCAGGTACTGCGGGGAAATTGGATCCAGCGCTTCAGTAGACGCCGGCAGCCCCATGGATACAATGTCGAGCAGCAACTTGCGACCAATGCGCAGACCATCCTGAATGCGGAACGTGTCATCCATGTAAGGATCATTGATCAGCCCTTTCCAGCCAATCGAGGTACGCGGTTTCTCAAAATACACTCGCATCACCAGATACAGCGTGTCTTTAACTTCATCTGCCAGCACTTTTAAACGCTCGGCATAGTCAATCGCGGCCTTGGTATCGTGAATGGAACATGGGCCCACCACCACAAACAGACGTGGGTCAGTGCGATCCAGAATATTAAAAATTGTCTGACGCGCGTTGCGCACAGACTCCAGCGCAACACCTTCAAGTGGCAGATCGGCTTTCAGCTGCGCAGGTGTTAGCAGGGTCTCAATCGACTCGATGTTCAGATCATCAGCTTTTAAATCAGTCATTAACTATTCTCTACTCTCAATTCTTATGTCGTCATAAACCCGGGAGATTACACCTTGTGGTACAGCTGTCGGCCGGTTCGGTTGTACTGGTCAGCCATCTCTTCCATACCGGTTTTGATGGCATCGTCCAGCGCTTGCTGGTCAGCCTCCGAAACAACAACTGACTCCTGCGCTGACTCCAGTCCCGCTGCGTACTCGCGTACTTCCTGTGTAATTTTCATTGAGCAGAACTTGGGACCACACATTGAACAGAAATGCGCGACCTTGCCGGACTCCTTGGGCAATGTCTCATCGTGGAATGCGCGCGCGGTTTCCGGATCAAGACCCAGATTAAACTGATCCTCCCAGCGGAATTCAAAGCGCGCTTTAGACAGTGCATTGTCGCGCAGTTGTGCGCCGGGATGACCTTTGCCCAGATCGGCTGCGTGTGCTGCGATTTTGTAGGCCATCAGGCCATCTTTGACATCCTGCTTGTCCGGCAATCCAAGGTGTTCTTTTGGAGTCACGTAGCAAAGCATGGCGCAACCGAACCAGCCAATCATGGCGGCACCGATCCCGGAGGTAATGTGGTCATAACCCGGAGCTATATCTGTGGTTAGCGGGCCCAATGTGTAGAAAGGCGCCTCGTCACACACAGCGAGCTGCTTGTCCATATTCTCTTTGATCATATGCATGGGCACATGACCGGGGCCTTCTATCATGGTTTGAACATCGTGTTTCCAGGCGATTTTGGTCAATTCGCCCAGGGTTTCCAGCTCAGCAAACTGCGCAGCATCATTGGCATCGGCTATTGATCCGGGGCGCAGACCATCACCGAGCGAGAACGACACATCATAAGCCTTCATGATTTCGCAGATGTCTTCGAAATGTGTATAGAGGAAATTTTCCTTGTGATGCGCCAGACACCACTTGGCCATGATGGAACCACCGCGCGACACAATACCGGTGACACGTTTGGCTGTCAGCGGCACATATCGCAGCAACACACCGGCATGAATGGTGAAGTAATCCACGCCTTGTTCAGACTGCTCGATCAAGGTGTCACGGAACATTTCCCATGTCAGGTCTTCAGCCACGCCGCCGACTTTTTCCAGCGCCTGATAAATCGGCACGGTACCAATGGGCACCATGGAGTTACGGATAATCCACTCGCGGGTTTCGTGTATGTTTTTGCCCGTGGACAGATCCATCACGGTGTCTGCACCCCAACGTGCTGCCCATGCCAGTTTTTCAACTTCCTCTTCGATGGATGAAGACACCGCTGAATTGCCGATGTTGGCATTTACTTTCACCAGAAAGTTGCGGCCGATAATCATCGGTTCTATTTCAGGGTGATTGATATTGGCCGGAATAATGGCCCGGCCACGGGCAATTTCTGCGCGCACAAACTCTGGGGTTATTTCTTTGGGAATCGCTGCGCCAAACGATTGCCCCGGATGCTGCACACCCAACGCGGCGTGCTCGCGCGCCTGTGCAAGGCTCATGTTTTCGCGTATGGCGACAAATTCCATTTCCGGGGTCACAATGCCCTGACGTGCGTAGTACAACTGGCTGACATTGGCGCCCGCTTTTGCACGGCGAGGCTTGCGGATATGCTCAAAACGCAGGTGTGCCGTTTGAATGTCATCCTGGCGTTGTTTGCCAAACCGGGATGAGACACCCGCCAGCGATTCCGTGTCGCCGCGCTCTTCAATCCAGCGTCCGCGAATGGCCGGTAGTCCGGCACGCAGATCAACAGGGAATGATGGATCGGAATACGCGCCTGAGGTGTCATACACACGGATCGGCGGATTGTGTTCGAGGCCTTTTTCAGTGTGTGTGTGCGCCTGAATGATCTCGCGCATGGGCACCAGAATATCGTCGCGGCTACCTTTTACATACACTTTGCTTGAACTTCCGAACGTGTATCGGGTTCTGTCGTCCAGTTCGGTAATTCTGTCGAGAAAGTGTTCGGGCTTGGCACTCATTACTCTATCCTGCCTGTTTAGATGCACGCGGCTTGCGGAGCCGATCTGTGCAGTGATCAAAAGTGGGCGATCATTATGCCTGATAAGGTTGCAAAGTGTTAACGGAAGCGGCTCTGCAAGGTGTGCAAATTGTGGCTTATGGCACTTGGACGCCGGCCGTCGACACTGTGTAGAATGCCCGACATAACCGAAAAAGGCGCTTGTTACGTATGATTGTCTGGATGGCGACAATCGGGCCTGAAATCGGGACCAATAAAAAGACATCATCCGGCAGATGTCTGCAGTTAAACGCAATTGGCTTTTGCAGCGTCTATAACAGACTCTGAGCGCTTGCGTTTCAGATAATGAACTTTCTCACAGGATTTCTGATTATGGGACGATTTACCCGCACGATAGTTCTAGCGGCAGGACTGCTTGCTTGTGTAAAACCGGTACTTGCCGACGATCTGGTCAGCATACTCGAACTGGCCATGCGCAATGACCCGGCGCTGCGTCAGGCACAGGCTCAGCTCAATTCCGGACAAGAACAGGTACGCCTGGCGCGCGCCAGTCTGTTACCACAGGTCAGCGCAAACCTGTCCGAGCAGCGTCAATCGACCGGGCCTGAAGGCACCATCAGCTTTATCGACCTGAATGCGAGCACACGCCGTTATGGCGTCAACATCCAGCAGTCGCTGCTGAACATGAACTCCTGGTACAGCTACCAGGGTGCCAAGGAAGCTGATCAGGCGCGATTCTACAATTTTGCTGCGCAGGAACAGGAACTGATCATCCGTGTTGCTTCAGCCTACTTCAATGTCTTGCGCGCCATCGATGACCTCAGCACCAGTCGGCAGGAAGAAGAAGCGGCCATGAGGCAGTTTGAGCGAACCCGTCAGCGTGAAGAAGTAGGTCTGGTCGCCATCACAGAAGTCTTTGAATCACAAGCAGCCTACGATCTGGCGCGCAACAACACCATTCTGGCTGAAGACGCTGTGTCGTCCAGCTACGAAGCGCTGGAAGCCATTACCGGGCAACCGCATCCCAATCTGGAAATCCTGCGCGAAGACTTCCCGGTGACACCTGCGGATGGCGAAATGGAAAGCTGGGTCCAGGAAGCATTAAACAGCAACCCGCAATTGCTGGCTGCAAATTACAGTGTGGAAGCTCAGGCCAGAACGGTTCAGGCACGCCGCTCCGAACACCTGCCCACGATCGGGCTGCAGAGCAGTTACTCCAACACCGATTCCAACACCGGGCAAGGTGCCGATGGCAGTGTGCGCTCAACGGGGGTGATTGAAGGCTTCAGCGTTGCCGTGCAGGTCAGCATTCCCTTGTACTCCGGTCATGCAGTGAGCGCGCGACGTAGTCAGGCAGAGTACGACCTGATTGCCCAGCAAGAGCAGGCCAGCCTGATCCGCCGTCAGACCACACAGAACATCCGCAATGCCTTTCGCCGGGTTAACACCGACGCACTGGTTATTGCCCAGCGCCAGCAGGCCATTGTGTCAGCCCAATCGGCACTCAATGCCATCGAAGCCGGTTATGAAGTTGGCACACGTAACATTGTGGATGTGGTCCAGGCTCGCCAGCAGCTGTTTGTGGCACTGCGCAACTATTCTGATGCTCGCTACAACTACGTGGTAGACACCCTGCAGCTGAAGCGCACGGCTGGTGTACTCACGCCGCAGGACATTATCGATCTGAACGAGTGGCTGGCTGAACAGCCGGCAACCGCGCAGTAAGGCTGTGATGGGGACGGAGCCTTCGCCTCCGTCCCCATCACAGCCCATCACATCTTACTTATCCGCGCCCAGCGCCATTGCTCGCGGCTGGCGCTGATCATCCGGCTCGGCCTCATGCCATCCAGACATATGCAACTGCAGCAGATCGGCCAGCGCAGAAATGTGCTCTGGTCTGTCATTCAGCGCAGTGATGTATTCGTAACGCTCTCCGCCCGCATGCATAAAGTACTCTTTGTTCTCTTCACCAATTTCCTCAATGGTTTCAAGGCAATCGGCCGAGAAGCCCGGGCAGAAAACCTGCACTGACTTGATGCCCTGAGCCGGCATCGCCTGTAGCGTATGGTCCGTGTATGGCTTTAGCCACTCCTCACGCCCAAACCGCGACTGGAAGGTCGTCATGTGCTCAGACGCTTGCAATCCAAGTGCCTGCGCAATCAGTCGCGAGGTTTTGTGGCACTCGCAGTGATACGGGTCGCCATTGAGCAGATAACGTTTTGGTATTCCGTGGTAGGAAAACATCAATTTATCCGCCCGCCCATGGGTCTGCCAATGGTCCCGAATGCGCGCCGCAGCGGCATTGATAAACGGTTCATAGTCATGATATTGCGTGATAAACCGCAGTTCCGGAATCATACGCCGGCGCACAAAATCAGCGCTGATGGCGTCAAAGGTCGATGCAGTTGTCGACGCCGAATACTGGGGATACAGCGGCAATACCAGCAGCTTACGCACACCCTGATCAAACATGTTCTGCAGCACAGAAGGGATCGACGGATTGCCGTAACGCATGGCAAAGTCGACCACCAGATTATGGTGACCACGCGCTTTCAGCTCCTCCGTGATGGCGTGTGCCTGACGGCGGGTGTGAAACAACAGTGGCGAGCCTTCATCGGTAAACACCGTGGCATAGGCTTTGGCCGAGCGGCGTGGACGTATATTAAGGATTACGCCATTAAGAATGAGCCACCATAACGGCCGTGGCGTTTCCACCACACGCGGATCCCACAGGAACTCTTTCAGGTAACGGCGCAGTGCCGTGGGTGTTGGTGCATCCGGTGTACCAAGGTTAGTAACCAGCACACCAATGCGATCATTCTGCCGATGTGTGAAGTGGGGGCTGCCCTTGAACGTCATGAGTTTTCCTGTTTCAGATAGTGAATTAATGACTTGAGTTACTTTGCTCTATGCGTTTAAGGCCCGCCTTGGAACCTAGCGATCCTACATAAAACTGGGGCACTGACAGCAGTGTTACAAACAGTATGGCGACAGGCATCATGGGGCCTGCACCAAAAAAAATCGATGAAAACACCTGGCCGAGCATCATACTCAAAGTCCAACGCCACGCCCGAACTGGATACGCTCTGGCCATCACATAGATCACCAGACACATCAATGGCCATGCAAATATAAAATACAGCGGTGATGCCCACGCCACTGTCACCTCGGATGTGGCGGATTGCCCGGAGGCCAGGGCCACACCGGTTGCAATCACGAATCCTGCCGCAGCGGCGGCCACGTGCACCGGATTTTCCCCGGTGCGCAATGAGCGCAGCGTGTTACGAAAAAAACCTTCAACAGCAGGTTTCACCGACGGTTCTGTGTTTTTGCTGCTCATAGTGTTTATCTCTGATGTGAGGGGGCACGCAGGCTGATGGCGCCACGGATCTGACCGGCGAGATAACCCGTCGCCATGTCATCAGGATAATGTCGGGCCAGTGCCTCACTGACCTCAGACGGTATCTCTGTCCCATGACAGGTCAGGCACAAGGGGCCAGCTGCCTGCGCCTGCATGTAGCGAAACTCGCCTGCAACCACCTCGGCCTTGTTGATCTGCGCGGGTGCTTCTCCGGCCTGTTGACGCTGGTCAAACTCCTGCAAAACGCTGGTTTCCCAGGCATCTGCAACTGCCAGCTCCTGGTTACGCGGCTTCAGGCTGACGCGTTTCACCTGCCAGCCGCTCTGCTCACTCAGTGCTTGTGCAATAGCCGGCGCCTGCAGCGCGCAAACTTCTATGCCATTGACGGGCCCGCCGGCCTGCATGGCCTGCTGTAATGTTGGCAACAGCGTTCCGACAAACTGCGCTGCGAGCTCAGCACCCTGCACGGTCAGCGCCTGTTCATCCTGCATCGGGTTTTGTTGGGCATCCGTGCACGCGGCGAACAACACAACAAAACCTGTGATCACTGTTGAGTACTTCATAGACTGATTTCCTTGGTGAGTCAGACTTTGTCCAACGCCTGTGAAATATCCGCAATAATGTCATCGATATGCTCGATGCCAACGGACAGCCGCACCAGATCTTCGCTGACTCCCGCACGCGCCAGCTCTTGCGGACTGAGTTGACGGTGAGTTGTGGTTGCCGGATGACACGCCAACGACTTGGCGTCGCCGATATTAACCAGACGCAGAATCATTTGCAGCGCATCAATAAAGGTTGCGCCAGCTTCTTTAGAGGTTTTACCCGCGCCGGCTTTGATACCAAAACTCAAAATGCCGGATGCGTGGCCCGAGCAGATTTTTTTGCACGTGGCGTTATAAGGGCTTTCTGGCAAGGCAGCATAGTTTACCCATGCGACCTTCGGGTGATCGCGCAGAAAACCGGCAACCGCAAGCGCATTCTGGCAATGGCGCTCTATGCGCAGTCCCAGTGTTTCCAGGCCCTGCAGAATCAGAAAAGCGCTATGCGGCGACAACGCCGCACCTGTGTTGCGCAAGGGCACCACGCGGCAACGACCAATATACGCCGCCGGCCCCAACGCGGCGGTATACACCACACCGTGATAGGACGGATCCGGTTCGTTGAGCATAGGGAAACGCTGTTTGTTGGCAACCCAGTCAAAGCGACCAGAGTCAATAATCACCCCACCCACCGTGGTGCCGTGGCCGCCAATGTATTTTGTCAGTGAGTGCACAACAATGTCCGCACCCTGATCCAGGGCCCGGCAGAGGTAAGGTGTTGCCACGGTATTGTCCACAATCAAGGGGACGCCGTGACGATGCGCTATCTCACTCAACTTCTGCAGATCCACCACGTTGCCGGCCGGGTTGCCGATTGACTCGCAGAACAGTGCACTTGTCTTGTCGTCAATCAGTCGCTCGAGACCCTCATAGTCATCAAACGACGCCATGCGCACCTCAACACCCTGGGTTGGCAGTGTATGTGCAAACAAATTATATGTCCCGCCATAGAGCTGGCTGGTGCTGACGATGTTGTCGCCCGCGCGTGTTATGCACTGCACTGCATAGGTAATCGCAGCCATGCCCGAGGCCAGGGCCAAGGCCCCGATGCCGCCTTCCATCTCGGCCAGACGCTGCTCCAGCACCGCCGTGGTGGGATTCATAATTCGCGTATAGATATTGCCGGCCACTTTCAGATCAAACAGATCGGCCCCATGCTGGGTATTGTCGAAGGTGTAGGACGTGGTCTGGTAGATCGGCACTGCCGCCGCCTTGGTCGTTGCCTCTGATGTGTAGCCGTGATGCAAAGCCAGTGATTCAAGTTTCATTTGTTAGTCCTCTGATTTAAATATCATTCCAATGCTAAACGCCCAACCAGCGATTGACGCCCATACCCACCAGCCATGACAGAACCATGACCAGGCTTGCGATACCCAGGTGTTCGGCGACCACAGGCAGCGCTGGCTGCCCCTGTTGTCTTGCAATAAAAACACTCAACACCGTCAACACGACGGCTCCCCAGATCAGACAGGCTATCACTGCCTGTTGCAAAGGCAGCAACAGCAAGGGCAGCACAAACGTAGACGCCATGAAAAACTTTGTTAAAAAGGTGGCGATGGTGGCCATCCAGACACTCCGGCTGGTGCTGTCGGGACGCGCCTCTTCCGACAGATGGATACCAAAGGCGTCCGACATTGAGTCTGACACTGCAATCACCAGAATCCCCCCCATCACTGCCGCCAGCGACTCGGTGCCGGCAAACAATCCGACAATCAATCCCAGTGTTGTAATCACACCGGATCCTGTGCCAAAAAAGACGCCTGTTAACATCCCGCGCAAGCGTGCCTGTGATTGGTCGACCATGTTACTCAGCTCCGTGGTTGCCGTGAACAAACAACTGCCTGACTCAGGCAAACAGTTTGCTGCGGAACGCAAAAAACACAGCTCCCAGCAGGCACAATGCACTCCATAAATAATCCAGCTTCAGTGGTTCTTTCAGATAAAACAATGCAAAGGGCACAAACACGCTCAGGGTAATCACTTCTTGCAGGATTTTCAGTTGCCCAACCGACATAACCGTAAAGCCGATACGGTTGGCCGGCACATGAAACATGTATTCCAACAGGGCGATTCCCCAACTGATCAGTGCTGCGATAATCCAGGGCTTGTGGGCCAGATCCCGTAGATGAGCGTACCAGGCAAATGTCATGAATATGTTGCTGATGATCAGCAGACTGACGGTGATCGCGGCAGGATGCATGGTGGTTATAACCCCTGGGGTAGTGGGCTTGCTGTTTACCTTTTTAGAGCGCGCATTATACGCGCATCGCGGCCATTGATTGCGCCAGAGTTGCGCTCAGTGAGCTGATCGCCTTTTGTAAACGTTCATCTCCCGCCATGCTGAATCCACGCGCAGCCCATTGTGGATTGGCTCTGGCAAGTCGGAGTTCAGCGGGTAACTCAGCGTCTGTCAGGACCGGCCGCAGTGCCTCCGCCACCGGACTGCGCTGCTGCGCTGCATGCCCTCGACGCTCCAGCGCCAGAATCAAACCACATTGGCGTGCCGCCAGCACCCTCAAAATGGTGTCGTCGACCCTGAGCAGTTTTTCGCCCGTCATCCTACCCATCAGATTGCGCCCGTAGTGCCTCAAGGTTTGTACACCGCCACCGAGCAGAGCGCCCATCAGGGTGGCAGCGCCCAGCGTCAGCCCGCCAGCGATCAGATCGATACCGGCACCTGCTGCGGCACCCGCCGCCGCACCGCCGCCTACCCGCAAACCCATGGATTGCAACAGCACCGGATCAAACGGGTCTGCCTGCCACTTGCCATTGAGCAACGGTAGTGCCGCCGTTTCAATATCATCGGGATAAAAGCGGTACAGACTCAGCAAACGCTCAACACAGGCCTGTTCACGCTCGATGACGTCCTTGTTGAGTGTATGTGCGCCGGCCTCCAGGGCTGATGCGTCCAGTGTGGACACACGCTGGCGGCAGGCGGCAACGCCGAGCAACAAGTCCGCTACCTGTTCGGCGGCGGCCTGCTGACGAAGTCGGGTTTCATGCGCATGGTTTTCAATCAAGGCATTCAGAATATCGGCATGGGAATCCAGTAGTCCGGCGAGTTTTCCGTACAGTAACCGCTCACCGTCTTCAGCCGGCGCAACGATGTCAAAACGCACCATGGCATGCAGCCCAAGTCCGGCAAGGGCCTCTCTCCAGGCGGACTCCCGTGCTGCAGGGTGAGCAACAAAGTTGAGTAAGGGCAACAACGGAATGCCGCATAAGCGCAGGATCTCCAGCTCGTCGCGGTGCTTGGACAACACCGGATCACGGGTATCCACCACATAAAAAGCCGCATCACTTTTGATCATCTGCCGCAGAACTTTGGCCTCCTGCTCGAACTGACCTGCGGCTGGCGCAGAGGCGAGGAAGCGCTGGATACGCTGAGGACCATCTTCTCGCGAACCACTGGCCGATGATTGTTGCTCCAGCAACGCCAGCAAGTCGATTGGCTCTTCAATGCCGGGCGTGTCATACAGCTCCAGCAGCACATGACCATTCACCAGCAAGCGGGCCGCTTCAACATGACGTGTTGTTCCCGGCCTGTCGCTGACCTCACCAAACCGGGCATCACGGGTCAGAGTGCGCAATAAGGAGGTCTTGCCGGTATTGGTGTGCCCGGCCACGGCAATGCGCAGTGGTTTGCTGACACCCAGTGACAGATCAACGCGCTGCTTCATGCATGTGCCTCCAGCCAACGTTGTGCGCCACTCTCATCGTCAAACACAGCCGCAGATAAAATGCCCAGCGTCTGCAGTTGTTGTCGCCATAACTGCCGGCGACTCTCGGTGCCCTGACCCGCCAGTAATACCGCGACATGCAAGGCTCGCCCCGAAGCATCCGCCAGCCACGACAATGACCCGCGATCCGGAGTCTGGGCAGCGTCGCACACCAATAACAATGCGCGCGGTGGCGACTGATCCAGGCGCGCAAGTGTGTTGATGCGTTGCTGGCGACTGGCGACAGACTCCTGATCAAAGTCACTGAGTTGCGTTGCCGGCCACACAATCTGATCACTCAACTCAAACGCAACCACAAGCGGCGTGCCCTGGGCCGAGAGATTTCGTTGGCCGCGCTGATCGGGCTGCCCGTCGATTGGGTGCTCGGCGTCAATCACGCCCGCTGACTGCGCGGATGGAGACAGCCGCGCAGTCAGATCGCTCCATTCAGCCAGGTGAATATCCAGCCGGTACGCGCTGAGACCCACTCGCAGCTGCCACACACTCCAAAGCAACAGCAGCAATCGTGGTAAAACGCCATACACCAGCAGCGCGCCACATAACCAGCCGGCCCACAACACTCGCTGTGCGCTGGTCTGGGCAGACACGTCGTTGCCTGCTGCGCCTGCGGCACCGACCGCGTCGGCGTCCGGTATTGCAAATCCCAACTGCGCCGGCAACCAGCCTATTCCCTGTACAAGGGTGTTAAAGAGCGAGTCAGGCAAAATAGTGGTTTCCCAGACGAACACAAAACTGCGCAGCGACAACGCCAGCAACAGCCCAACAAGAGCACCCAGGGCAAGACTGCTCCATAACAAATGGGTAACTGCCGCCATCCACCAACGGCTGATGCCGGCGCGGCTGCTCAGCGTTGCAAAGGACCGGGCAAGCAGCACGGCATCGCGACCCCCAAAATGCCTGCTCAGCCACAGCCAGACATTACCCGGAGACAGCTCACCGGGGGTCATCACCAAGGTCGCCAGCCAGAACATCAGCATCAGCAGATTTACGCCCAGCAAAGCGCCCAATGCCCACACCACGTTAACGGGTGATGCGCCATCACCCAGAATGCCCAGGGCCACTGACACACCAGCACTGAATGCCAACACCAGCATTAACATCAACATCCATGCCGAGCGTTGACGCCAGATGTGCATGCCCTGCAGCTGACCTGAGGAATGCGCCAGCGTTTGCGCCCAGCGCAGTACCCGCTGTTCAGGGTCGGATGCGTGTTGCCTGGCTAACTGCTCGGCCTGGGTGTGTTGTTGGGGAGTTATCGGTAAACAGCCCGGGGCGGGTGACAACAGGCCAAGCCGGACAGACTCCGCCAGCCATCGATCACTGAACACAAAGCGCGACGCCGGCTGCGCTGTTTGTTGATGATTCAGTGACACAGTTTTTCTCCCTGATAATACTGGTTTTATTGAGCTAGTCGGCATTCTAGCTGATCACGTCCGACCACAGTACTTTCATTACGGTAGACTGAACTGCTGACTGCTGGCATCGGCGTTCTGTCCAGATAGTTTTTCGCATGGGGCAAGGACATCTGCACTAAACGGTCACCAAAACGCTGTTTTTGTAATAGCTCCCATGGACAAGCGGCCGCGTCGGCAACCCGAGCTGCCCACTGCAAAGATTCGCTATCCCGAGCAATCACCAGGGGCTTTGTTATGTTTCCCCTGATCCACTGCGCGATAGGCCGAACAGCCTGAATGCGCTTGTCCTGACACAGCCTGAAGGTTGGGGCTCACAGGTCAGCAGTCTGCATCAGCATGGATTTTTTTATTGACCGGAGTCAAACACATGGCACTGAAGCCGCGTGAACATGGACGGCTACAGATGCACTGGACACAAAAGTTGGCAGGCGCTGGCTAAGAAGAGCCGGCTCAATCGCCGATGCGGCGCCAGGTCAAAGTCCCGGTTGTTCGCCCGCTATCGTCGCGAATGGATAATTTCAGCAAACCATCACTGGTGAATTCGTAGTAGCGCACATTGTCTTCGCCGACCCAGCTGCCACGGGTGGGTGAACCCTCAACGTGGTGAGTCACCTTGTTCTGATCAATATCCCAGGTAACCGGGCCCCAGTAGGCGAATCCACCACTGACATTGGTGCTACTTTGCGCAGCTCGTGCCGGAAGATCTTTGGGCATGCCCTGTGCGGACATCTGATCGTGCTCGTCATACATGATGCGGCCAATATAGTTATTGTCGACCTCTCCACCCTCTGCCGGGTAGTTGATAAAGCTGACCAGTTCGTAGTGACCTACAAATTGCTGTTTGACTGCCGCCAGGGCATCGGCGGCGTCCACGTCCGGTTGCTGCAACAGAAAAGTGCCAATCACCAGAGCGCCCAGCGAAGTCAGACCCAAAAGTGTACGTTTCATGTGATTCTCCTCAGGTAAAACCTTGTTGTTATTGTGCGGGCATCAGTGGCGATCATACGCCGGGCATGCAGAGAGGGTAAAGGGCTGGCCAACAAGTTACCGGGCCTTGTCAGACCTGTCTTTTGTCTTGCCCGTCTTTTGTCAAAGCTATCAGCAACAGTTGTGCTGCTGCTAAACTGCCGGCATACCTTTCGCTTGTCAGTTACGGATCAACATCATGGACACACAGGAAAATCGTCAGCTCGCGCAGCTGTTTAATCATCTTGAGCTGGAAACGCTGGATGAAAATCTCTACCGCAGCGCACACAAAAATGAGGGCTGGATGCGGGTGTACGGCGGTCAGGTGCTGGCTCAGTCCTTGCTCAGTGCCAGCCGTACCGTGCCTGAAGACCGTCATGTACATTCCCTGCATGCCTATTTTCTGAGACCCGGCGATCTGAAGCACCCGATCATTTTCCAGGTGGATCGCATCCGTGACGGCAAGAGTTTCACTACCCGGCGCGTTGTCGCCATTCAGCATGGCAAGGCCATTCTGAATATGTCCTGCTCATTTCAGGTGCCCGAGCCCGGATTATCACATCAGGCGCTGATGCCCGATGTCCCACCACCAGAACAGTGTGCGGATCGCAAACAGATGGCGGAACATTTCCGTGGACGCATCAGCGAAGCGTTGCTGGAGCGGTTTTCGCGGCAGTTTGCCGTGGATCTGCGTCATGTTGATGTCAACAGCCTGTTTGACACAACCCCCAAGGAACCGGTGACCAGCGTCTGGTTCAGGCTGAACACCACATTGCCCGAGCACTATCCATTTCACGCTCACCTGCTGGCATATGCCTCGGACATGACCTTGTTGCAGACCTGCCTGCGGCCCCACGGACAAAGCCTGTTTGATCCCAAGCTGCAGGTGGCCAGTCTGGATCACACCATGTGGTTCCATCGACCTTTCCGCATGGATGACTGGCTGCTGTATTCACAGGACAGCCCCTCATCATCGCAGGCTCGCGGTTTCAACCGCGGGAATATCTTCACGCGTGATGGCATTCTGGTGGCTTCAGTGTGCCAGGAAGGTCTGATCCGCGTGCATCACGAGAACAACCCCGCCTGAGACTGGCAATTACGTCTGCTCCAGCGCCAGTGACAGTTGATCGGCGGCACGGTGGTCAACTGGCAGCAGGCGCAACCCTACACCAATCAGCCGCACCGGTCGGTCATGGCGGTGAAAAGCCTGCTCCAGCAGATCTGCAAACAGCGATGTCCCGCTGTTGTCGGCCGCTTGCTCAGCAGTTGTCGTAACAAAGTTATTGAACTTGAGTTTCACAAACTTGCCGCCAATCCGGTAGCGTTCAGCCATGGGTTGCCAGCGGCGCAGCATATCTTCATACAAAGCAGGCAGCTCTCGCAGACAGGCCGCCAGATCGGGCAAGTCATGCACAAAGGTGGTTTCCACACTCAATGACTTACGCTGGCGCTCGACTTTAACATCACGGTGATCAATTCCTCGGCTCAGTTCATACAGACGCGCACCAAAACTGCCAAACCGCGCCTGCAGTGCCTCCGGCGTCCAGCCACGCAGATCTTCACAGGTCTGAATACCCATCGCATTCAATCGGGCAGCGGTGACGGTGCCCACACCGTAGAGTTTTTTCACCGGCAACTGCAGCACAAACTCATCCACCTGCTCAGGGCGAATCACAAACTGCCCATCGGGTTTGTTCCAGTCACTGGCCACTTTGGCTAAAAATTTGTTGGGGGCAATGCCGGCGGAGACGGTGATGCCAAGCGTCTCGCGGACTCGGCGACGGATCTCCTCAGCGATCAGGGTTGCACTGCCCCGGCATGCCTGCGTGCGGCTCACGTCAAGATAAGCCTCGTCCAGCGAAAGTGGTTCAACAAGATCGGTGTAGTCACTAAAAATCGCCTGCACCTGGCGGGAAACTTCGCGGTATTTGTCCATGCGCGGGGGGACAACGATCAGCTGTGGGCAATGGCGCAGCGCAGTGGCTGTGGCCATCGCGGAGTGCACACCAAAACGGCGCGCTTCATAATTGCAGGTGGCCACCACGCCGCGCCGGTCACTGGCGCCGCCAACAGCCAGAGGTTTGCCACGCAACTCAGGGTTATCGCGCATCTCAATCGCCGCATAAAAACAGTCACAGTCGCAATGAATAATCTTGCGCTGCAAGGAAGCGGGGGCTGGCGTAAGGCTTGATTCAGACATTGAAGCATTGGCCATTGGCGACGATGGGGGTATTATCACACAGCCGCCCCACTTTGAGTTCTGGTCTCAACCATGC
The DNA here is from genome assembly GCA_943330915.2 of Rhodoferax sp. OV413. Classification (GTDB taxonomy): domain Bacteria; phylum Pseudomonadota; class Gammaproteobacteria; order Pseudomonadales; family Pseudohongiellaceae; genus Pseudohongiella. The sequence goes on from CALQJO020000028.1 coordinate 21,763, forward strand.
ACACTGAATCACTGTTTAAAGATCATATCAATCAACAACAACTGGAATGGATGGACGCGCTTGAGCGCTGCGGATGCGCGGGTCATGCGGTGCTGGTTTACAGCGGAAAACTGCATTATCACTTCGCTGATGATCACGCCGGCACCTTCAGAGCATGGGGACATTTCCTGCGCTGGATTCCTGTCGACCGACCGGATTTTTTTGTCCTGCTACGCGCAGGACACGCCCCGCAATTCCTACCGGTACTGCCCAATGACTACTGGCATGATCAGCATCTGGATATGCCGGAGTGGTGGGCATCAGCGTTTGATATACGCCCTCTATTGTCTGTTGCCGATCTTGGCAAAGCCCTGCGGGACGCTGGTGTCCGCGCTGATCAACTCATTTTTCTGGGTGAAGATGAACAGCTGGCGGCCACGTTAGGCTGCAACACTGATCAGGTCAATCCGCCCAAACTTCTGACCTGGCTGGATTACCAGCGCGCTTACAAAACAGACTATGAAGTGCATTGCCTTGCCGACGCCAGCGCATTGGCACTGACCGGTCATCAGGCGGCACATGAGTGCTTTCTGGCAGGCGGCGATGAGTACGATATTCATATGGCCTACCTGCAGGCCTGCCGGGTGCTGGACTCGGAACTGCCCTATAACAACATTGTGGCACTCAACGCCAATGGCGCCATCCTGCACTATCAGCATAAAAAGCGCTTCACGGCGACACACGCTGATAAACCAGATAACCAGGTATTGCTGATCGATGCCGGCTGTCGCTGGCATTCGTATTGCTCAGACATCACACGCACCTGGTGTGCACCCCACGCGCATGCAGATTTCCGGGCGCTACTGGCAGGCATGCAGACTCTGCAGCTGGCAATTGTTGATGAGATCCGCGTTGGCACCAGCTTTGTTGAGTTACACAAGTCAAGCCATGCAAAACTTGCACAGCTGCTGATAGACAGTCGACTGTGTTATGGCAACGCTGAACAACTGCTGGCCAAAGGCATTACGCGCGCGTTTTTACCTCATGGTCTTGGCCACTTGCTGGGCTTGCAGGTTCATGATGTTGGCGGGCGGCTTGCTGATCCTTATGGCAATTTTGCACCACCGCCGCCGGAATTCCCCACACTGCGAACAACACGCGCGATTGATGAGCGTATGGTGTTTACCATAGAACCAGGATTGTATTTTATCCCGGTGTTACTGGATGCCCTGCGCTCAGGCGCCGATGCCGGATTGCTAAACTGGCCGCTGATCAACGAACTGCTGCCGCTGGGTGGCATCAGAATAGAAGACAATATCTGGGTCGGACCACAGGGGGTGCACAACCTGACGCGGCGACCTTTGATGCAGGGCAGCTGATACGAAGAAGCTCAGGTCGGCAGCAGGCTGTCGACCAGGGTGAATATGCGCTCTAGGGCGCCGCGATTCGCGGCAACAACCTCTTTGCCGGCATCCCCCATGGATGTGAGCTTTTGATGATCAGTGAATAAATCAATCACGGCAGCAGCAAGTGCGCGCTCATCTCTGACGGTCAGCAACGCTCCATGCTCGGCCAGCCGCTCACAGATGGTCTGGAAGTTGTATTGCGAAGGCCCGGTGATAACCGGCAACCCCAACGCCGCCGGCTCGAGAATATTATGGCAGCCGGTAGCCACCAGACTGCCACCCACAAAAGCGAACTGCGCCAGACTGTAGTACACCAGCAATTCACCCATGCTATCGCCCAAAAACACCGAGGTGAGTTGATCTACGCGTTGCCCACTGCTGCGGCGCACAACACCCAGTTGCTCTTTTTCACAGAGTTTTTCTGCACTGTTAAATCGTTCCGGATGGCGCGGAACCAACACCAGCAACACATCAGGGATCTGCTTTTGCACCAGACGCAAGGCAGCGAGCACTTTTTCATCTTCGCCCTCGCGCGTGCTGGCGGCGATCCACACCGGGCGCTGACCGTCAATGCGGGCTCGCAGCGCAGCACTGGCCTGCGCCAGATTTGCCGGTAACTCGATATCAAACTTGATACTGCCGGTGATGCGGATTTTGGCAGCCGATACTCCCAGCTTTTCAAACCTGCGCGCATCGCTGTCGGCCTGCGCGGCGATACAGTCAAGCTGCTTGAGCATGGGCTTACCCAGTGCTGCAAATTTTTCATAACCGAGATATGACTTTTCCGAGAGGCGGGCGTTGGCAACCATGATCTTTGCCCCACTTTTTTTACTGTAATGCACAAGATTTGGCCACAACTCGGTTTCCACCAAAATGACTAACGCGGGTTGGAAGCTGTTGAGAAAGCGTTTTACCGCACCACCATAATCGTAGGGTGCATACACATGGCAGACATCGTGGCCAAATAATTCGTCGATGCGATCTGAGCCGGTGGGCGTCATGGTGGTGACCACAATCCCCCATTGTGGACGTTCGCGGCGCAACTTCAGAACCAGGGGAGATATGGCAACTGATTCACCCACCGAGGCAGCATGCACCCAGATCCACTGGGTCTCGGAGCGATCAGCTTTAGCAAGATTTACAAAGCCCAGCCGCTCGCCCCACCGCTTTGCATACGCCGGCTCTGGCAGAAACAAGGCGCGCCACAACAGCCTGAGCACAATGATGGGCAGCAGCAGATAAAACACAAAATTATAAAAGGCTCTGTTCACAAATTCCCTTTACCCGTGCCCACTCTTACCGGTGAGTGCAGCGGACAGTGGCCGTGTTACCATGACACAACAACGCTGGGAATGATTGCAGGATTCCACATCATGTGCAAACCCTGAACATCGGCAACCCAGAACCCAGGCAAAGGTTAATGATAATGTCCAAGGTCAATGCGTCTAAACGAAAACCCGGGCTGATAAAAAAACGCGGTAAAAAGGTCGGTGCTGCGCCCGGCACGTTGGTTCACATCGGCGATATCAGTAATGCGCTCACCGAGATCCACTACATCCGTTACGATCAGGATGCCATACACGAGCAGGAAATCGCGGACGTGCAGCAATGCGCACATGAAATCAATGCGCAACAAACCGGATGGATCAATATTGACGGATTACATAATCCTGAGGTTGTACGCAGCCTTGGTGAACGGTTTTCTATTCATCCGCTGGTACAGGAAGATATTCTTAATACCGATCATCGTCCGAAAATCGAAGTCCACGATGACTATCTCTATATTGTGATCAAGGTGCTGAGCTTCAATCAAGCCAGCCAGCGCCTGCAGGCAGAACAAGTCAGTCTGATTGTTGGCGATAACTATCTGCTAACCTTCTGCGAGCAGCCCGGGTCAGTGTTTGACGGCGTGCGCGCCCGTATCCGCAGTGGACGCAAAATCCGGGAACTGGGGCCGGACTATCTTGCCTATGCCTTGATTGACGCCGTGGTTGACAATTATTTCCTGCTGCTTGAACAACTGGGCGATGCCATCGAAGATCTGGAAGAGGAATTGATTCAACGTCCAGCGGCGAACATTGTGCATCGCATACACCACTTCAAACGCGAGATGTTGTTATTGCGCAAGGCTGTCTGGCCAATGCGCGAGGTGCTCAGTAGTCTCAGCAGGGACGAGGGGATTATTACGAGCAGTGATATCCGTCTGTATCTGCGCGACGTCTACGATCACAGCATCCACATCATCGACAACATGGAAACGCTGCGCGAGTTACTCGCTGGCATGCTCGACCTGTATGTCTCGTCGAGCAGTCAGCGCCTGAACGAAACCATGAAAACACTGACTCTGTTTGCCAGCATTTTTATGCCATTGACGTTTATTGCCGGTGTATACGGAATGAATTTTGATTATATGCCAGAGCTGCACTGGCGATGGGGATATCCAATGATCATGCTGGCCATGGCAGGTTGTGGCGCCGGACTGCTTTATTATTTCAGACGGCAACACTGGTTATGAGCGCGGCAGACAACAGGCCACATGACAGCACCAGAATGGCGTCAGCTCACACAGTCATTATTGGCGGAGGTATTGCTGGACTTTGGCTGCTCAACCGCCTGAGCAACCGTGGTCACGATGTGATGCTGTTGGAAAAAAGTGCGCTGGGCAATCACCAAACGCTGGCATCACAAGGCATCATTCACGGCGGCCTCAAATATGCACTCAACGGGGTACTGAGCCCTGCCAGCAGCGCAATCGCTGACATGCCGGCGCGGTGGCGCGCCTGTCTGCAAGGTCGCGGTGAAATTGATCTTCGTGATACGCGTGTGTTGTCAGAGCACTATTACATGTGGTCCACCGGCAGCGTACGGTCGCGTCTAAAAACCTTCCTCGGCAGCAAAGCGCTGCGCGGCAGAATCGACACGCCGGATCCGGCTGACTATCCCGCTTTTTTTTCCGAAGGCCTGAGTTCGCGAACTGACACGCCACAAGGGACGCTGTATCGTCTCAGCGATTTTGTGTTGGATACCCCTTCTCTGCTGCAGAACCTGGCACAACCCTGGCAGGACCGCATTCTGCACGGTGTGGATATCAGGATTTCAGCGGATCCGCGTAAGAACAACAAGGCTGCGTGTGTTCATGTTAAGGGTCAGGACGGACATATTGAGATATCTGCTGCACATATCATTCTGTGCGCCGGAGAAGGCAACGAAGCATTGCTCACAGACTGGCAGCCATCAGAGCCGCTCAACAAGCCGCTGATGCAGCGCCGCCCGCTGCACATGGTCTGTGTGCGTGTAAGACACCCGGCGCCTGCGTACCTGCACTGTATCGGAGACAGTATCGGAATGACGCCGCGCCTGACCATCACCTCGCATCCCTGCAAGGATGGGCGTAACGGCGAATGGATCTGGTACATTGGCGGTGAACTTGCCGAGTCAGGTATTCATCTTGATGGCGCAAGCCAGCAAGCGCGGGCGAAAGCTGAACTGACAACGCTGTTCCCTTGGGTAGATTTCGCAAGCGCCATCTGGCACAGTTTTATGATCAACCGGGCAGAACCGCGTATCGCCGACCTGCAAAGGCCAGACAATGCTTTTGTCAGTACCTGCGCAAACGTTATGGTCTGCTGGCCGACAAAGCTGAGCCTGTGTCCCAATCTGGGAGACCGCGTTTGTGAATTGTTGCCGGACAAGTTGTCAGGCCTCCCTAATTCCATACAAGGCTCGGAACTTGCCAGTTTGTTGACAACAGCAGATCACGCCTACCCGCCTTGGGAGAAAATTCGCTGATGTTCGAACCGCAATCTTTGCTGCCTTCGCGCGCGCTGGGCAATACCGGGCTGCAGGTTTCCTCTCTGGGACTGGGCACGGTCAAATTCGGCCGCAATCAGGGGCTGAAGTACCCCGCCGCTTTTGAACTGCCCGATGATTCTCAGTTACGCAATCTGTTAGACACGGCGCGTTCGCTAGGCATTAACCTGATTGATACCGCGCCAGCGTATGGCAGCAGCGAAGAACGTCTTGGCCGGCTGCTACACAATCGCCATGAATGGGTCGTGTGCAGCAAGACCGGTGAAGAATTTGTTGACGGCAAGTCCCGGTTTGATTTTAGCGCAGCACATACGCGGCTGAGTGTGCAGCGTAGCTTACGGCGTCTGCGCACCGACTACCTTGATGTTGTCCTGGTTCACTCTGACGGCAACGACGAGCACATCATTGAGCATTCCGATTGTTTTGAAACCTTGCTGCGGCTCAAAGAGGAAGGACTGATCCGTGCCTTTGGCCTGTCAGGTAAAACACGCACCGGTGGACTGCTGGCGTTACAACATGCAGATGTGGTGATGGTGACATTTAATCTGCAGGACAACAGCGAACTTGAAGTGATTCGCAAAGCACATACACTTGGCAAAGGTGTGCTGATCAAAAAGGCCTTAAACAGCGGCCACGCGATCAGTGAGGCAGCAGCGCCGGCTGCTGAGAGTCTGCGTTTTGTAGTGTCAGAACCCGGAGTCAGCTCAGTGATTGTGGGCACTATCAATGCCCACCATCTTGCAGCCAATGCCGCGTGTGTTATTGCTGAGTGATCCGCGCACAAACCAGCAGGGCGGGCAGCCTGTTGCAGCTGCCCCGCCTGCTTGGCTGTTTACATGGAGTAGCCTTTTTCGTTGTGGTCAGTGATATCCAGACCTGTCATTTCATCTTCTGTGCTGACACGGTTACCTGACGTGATCACGCCGACAACTTTCATCAGAATCACTGTGACCACCAAGGTATAAACAGCGGTTGCCAGCAGGCCAATAACCTGAACGCCCAGCTGTGAACCCAACGCCATGCCTTCAGCATAACCGTTGCCGCTGAACACACCCAGATCACCAGAGATAAACACGGCTGCCATCAACAGGCCCAGCATGCCGCCCACACCGTGCACCGGGAACACGTCCAGTGAGTCGTCAATCTTGAGTTTGTTTTTCAGGTAGTGCGTGGCAAAGAAGCAGACAAAACCACCCATTACGCCGATCAACATACCGCCGGCTGGACCCACCGAGCCAGCCGCCGGCGTAATGGTTGCCAGACCGGCAATCAAGCCTGTTGCAGCGCCCAGACCACTGGGCTTGCCGTGACGCACCCATTCAATTGTCATCCAGGTTAAGGCGCCGGCCGCGGCTGACATATGTGTGACGAGCAAGGCCATGGAAGCGTTTCCATTCGCACCCAATGCACTGCCACCGTTAAAGCCATACCAGCCGACCCAGAGCATACCTGCGCCAGTCAATGTCATGGTCAGGTTATGCGGAATCATTGGGGAAATCTGAAACTCACGACGCTTACCCAGCATGACCGCCATCACCAACGCGGCCACACCGGCTGTGACGTGTACGACCGCGCCGCCAGCAAAGTCAATGAAGCCCATTTGGAATAACCAGCCGTTACTGTTCCATATCCAATGACACACCGGCAGGTACACCAGTGTTGTCCACAACACAACAAACAGCATGATGGAAGAAAACTTCATGCGTTCGGCAAATGCACCCACGATGAGCGCCGGTGTAATAATCGCAAACGTCATCTGGAAGGCCACAAACAGCGGCTCGGGAATGTCACCCCAAACCGAATCAATGGTGATACCTGAGAGGAACACCTTGCTCAGGCCACCCCACCAGCCACTGTCTCCCGGTCCGAAGGCAACGCTGTAGCCGTAGACCAGCCAGAGAATTGAGACAACAGCAGCAATGGAAAAACATTGCATCAGAATAGAGAGTACGTTTTTGCTGCGGACCAGGCCGCCATAGAACAGTGAGAGACCTGGCACTGTCATGAACAGCACCAACGCGGTGGCGGTCAGAATCCATGCGGTATTTGCGCCGCTGATTTCATCCTGAGCGAGGGCAAACGCCGGCGCGAGAGACAAGACGGCTGCAGCCACCGTTAACAATTTGTGTTTTATGGTTAACATCAGTTTTTCCTTCTACAGATATTTTTATTGAGTAAGTGCGTCAAGCGCTGATGACCCGATCAGATCGCCGCATTGCCGGTTTCGCCTGTGCGAATGCGGACCACCTGCTCAACCGGAATGACAAAAATCTTGCCATCGCCAATTTTCCCGGTGGCTGCCGCTTTGCAGATCGCCTCAACCGCCTGGTCTACAAGCGAGTCAGGCACGGCAATTTCCACTTTGGTTTTTGGCAGAAAATCAACAACGTACTCAGCTCCACGATACAGCTCGGTGTGTCCTTTCTGCCGGCCAAAGCCCTTCACCTCTGTCAGTGTCATTCCACTGACTCCCAACTCACTCAGCGCTTCGCGCACATCATCGGCCTTAAAGGGTTTGATGATCGCAACTATCAGTTTCATGGCGGTTCTCCCGGTCAGCTGCACTTAAAAAGCGCACGCTACTTTTCATTTTTGGATGATGAGACACACAGATGGCGCACAAAAACGGAGCAATAACCAAAAAGGCGCGCCATTACGGGGCACACAAGTCAGTAAGCACTGCGTTATTTAACGTATATCACTGCCTCACGCTTCAGACTGCAAAATTCGAGCCTGACCACGGAGACAGGGTAAATCAGGGATCTTCGCGCAACCATTCGCGCCAGATTGCCACCAGCAGAGCCATCAGCACCGGACCCACAAACAGCCCGACAATGCCCATGGTTTTAACGCCGCCGATCAATCCAAAAAACGTCGGCAGGAAAGGAAGTTTCACCGGACCACCAATCAATGTTGGCCTGATGGTTTTGTCGACGATAAACAGCTCAACACTGCCCCAGACAAACAGCCCGATGCCGGCAATCATGTCCCCGGTGCCCACCAGGTATAAGGAGATGAGTGTAAACGCCAGTGGCGCTCCGCCCGGAATCAGCGCCATAAACCCGGTGATGACACCAAACGCAACAGCGGATGGAACGCCTGCAATCCAGTAGGCAATACCCAGCACAATACCTTCGCCAATGGCGACCAGTGTCATTCCCACAACGGTGGCGCTGACGGTTGCCGGTACTACGCGCGAGAATCGGTTCCAGCGCGCCGGTAGAATGCGTTCGCCAACGGTATCAAGCTGCATGGCGACTTTTTCACCATCACGATACAAAAAGAACAAAGTAATCAGCATAAACAACAGTGTCAGCAGCATCCCCGCGGCTGACCAGCCAAAACTTAACAGCCAGCGCGAAATACCCCCCAGCTGCTGGTCACTGACCAGATCGAACAACAGCCCAAGCTGATGCGGCTCGCTGAGGTAGATAGCCCATTGAGCTTCCAGTGCCTGTCCCACCCCCGGCATTGAGCTTATCCACGCCGGCACTTCAGCGCCGTTCTCATTGGCTTGGATGAGCCATGCGATAAAAATTCTGGCTTCCTCAAGTGTGTAAGACAGAACGGCCACCAACGGAGCGATCAAGCCGAGAATGATGGCCATTAATGCAAGGCTGGATGCGATGGTTGAATTGTTGTTGCAGCGCTTTTTCAGGCGTTCGAAAATCGGCCAGCTGGCAAAACAGATAATCAGTGCCGCGAGTACCGGCACCAGAAAACCGATAAAAAAGAAAACACCGGCGGCAACAACCAGTAACAGCAGGATGCGACTGAGCGCGGTATTGCTGATGAACTGCGACATACATCAATGTCCTGAACGCGGGAGCGCTATCTTGAGTGTCTCTCTGAAAAAATACTATCGTGCTTCAAAAAAAGCGAACCATTAAATGCCATTGCTCAGTACGCCCCAAGGCAGGTATCACAGACCATGATCATGCGTAAGCGGTCATACCCGCGGTCTGCGGGTAGCACTATATCCAGCATGGCTTGCCAGTGCTGGCGCATTGCCGGCGGCAACGCAGACAGAGCAGCGCCCCAGAGCGAATCAACCGATGTGCCTTCGGCAGCACCCGCCGTCAAACCTAGCCCGTTTTGCACGGCAGCCTGTATCTGAGCGGTGCCCATCGTATCGATCATCTGGATAAGAAATTGCTCGCCTGGGCTTAATTCCCGATGTAAATAGACACTTTGCCACTCATTCAGACCCGCCAACTGTGCGGCCGCATTAACTGCCTGGTCCAGGTCACCCAGTGAGTCCACCAGACCCAGGCCCAGTGCCTGCTCACCAGTCCAGACGCGGCCCTGTGCGATGGCATCAACCTCAGCAACACTCATGTTACGACCATCAGCAACCAGTTGCAGGAAGCGGCGGTAGGCATCTTCAACATTACTCTGGAAAATCGTCTGCATGGTCTCATTGAGACCACTTAGAGGGTCGCCTGATCCGGCCAGCGCGGTTGTCCCAACACCATCAACACCCACACCCAGATAAGCCAATGCATTTTCAAAGGTCGGGATCACGCCAATCACACCAATTGAACCGGTGATGGTCGCCGGCGATGCCCAGATTTCATCAGCGGTTGCCGCAATCCAGTAGCCACCGGAGGCTGCCGTACCACCCATGGAAACCACCACCGGTTTGCCTGCCTGCTGCAATTGCACCAGCGCAGACCTGATTTCTTCAGAAGCAATAGCCGAGCCGCCGGGAGAATCAACCCTCACTACGACTGAGCGGATCGCATCGTCTTGCTGCGCCTGGCGGATCAGCTCTACTGTGGAATCCGCGCCTATCAATCCCGGCGCCTGCTCGCCGGGCATAATGGTGCCCTGCACCACGATAATGCCCACCTGATCTGCCATCACGGGTTGCGGTGTGGCGCTGGCGACCAGATAGTCCTCAAAATGTATCTGCCTGAAGCTGCCATCTTCAACACCGACTGTTGCTGCCACCTGACGCCGGAAACTGTCGGCACCCGCAATGTTGTCAACCAGACCGGCTTCAAAAGCGACACGCGCCATGTCTCCGTTTGCGCTGACCAGACGCTGGGCGTATTGGTCGGCATAGGCCTGAAAGACCTCAGCGGGCATCTCGCGGTTGGCAGCAAGGATATCAAGGTAGCGACCCCACAGCGCATCGACCAGCGCCTGGCTGTCTGCGCGCGATTCCTCGGACATCTCCATCCGCGTGTAGGGCTCTGACGCGGATTTAAACTCACCAACCCTGAACACATGCACCGTCACATTCATGCGGTCCAGCAGATCGCGGAAAAACAGCTGGCTTCCGCCATAACCATTCAGCATCACACCGCCCATCGGGTGCAGCATGATGCTGTCCGCATAGGATGCCAACGCATACTGCTGCTGATTAAATGATTCACCCCAGGCGTAAACGGGTTTGCCACTGTCCTTGAACAGCGCAATGGTGCTGCCCAAGGCCTCCATCTGCGCGGGGCTGATGCTGATCAAATCGCGGGTATCGATGACCAGTGCTTTGATGCGGTCATCAGACGCGGCGCTCAGTAACGCCTCTTGCATCTCGTGCAGCAGGGAACCACGCATAACGCCACTGCCCAGAACGAGATCGGCGGCATTGGCGATGGGCACTTCTTCGCTGATCACACCGGCGGGCGCCAGTACCAGGGCCGATTCAGAGGGCACCTGCGGCGCATCAGGCCCTGAAAAGATCATCAGCAGCACAACCAACAGCAGCAATAAAAACAGCAGACGACCAACAAACAGCCCAAGTGTGTCAATGGTACGGCCTAGCAGGGACAGTAACGCTCTCATGACGAATCAACTCTTAAGTGGGTAAACATCAATATCGATGGTTCCGATCATACGCTGGTCATTGTTTGATCAAAGTACTTGTTCTTTACCATTCCATGTAAGGCCATATTGAAACCATGGCTGCTGCAGTAGCAGCGGGCGCTGCCAGTGTCTACGGCGTTGAGGTTACCATTAAACGCGTACCCGAGACCATGCCGGCCGAGGGTTTCAAAAATGCCGGTGGAAAGGCCGATCAACTGGCACATTGCAGTGAAGTTGGCAGCATGACCAGTGTCGCAGGCCACACAGTTGTGCGATCAGATTTTGTCAGCGAGCATTTTTCTGAGAGATAAATAGTCAGCGTGGAATTTACGGATGCCATCTGACAGCTTATCGGTAGCCATGGCGTCCTCATTGAGCTGCCAGCGAAAGTCGGCTTCCGGCAAACTGATGCGCGCGTCGCTGGATAGCTGAGAGGGATGCAGTTGTTGTGTCAGCGGCGCCTCATCCTTGGCAAGTTGCTCGAGCAAGGCTGGCGCGATTGTCAACCGATCACAACCAGCCAACGCCTCAATCTCACCAAGATTGCGGAAACTGGCACCCATCACCACGGTTGGGTAAGCATGGGTTTTGTAGTATCGGTAAATCCGCTGTACTGATAACACGCCGGGATCATCGGAAGCACTGTATTCCTTGCCGGTGCTGGCCTTGTACCAGTCCAGAATTCTGCCTACAAACGGCGAGATCAGAAACGCACCCGCCTCAGCGCAGGCCACTGCCTGATTAAATCCAAACAGTAAGGTCAGGTTGCATTTGATGCCTTCGCGCTCCAGCGTGCGGGCGGCCTGAATGCCTTCCCAGGTGGCAGCGATTTTCACCAATATGCGCGAAGTATCGACACCGGCCTGCGAGTACAGCTCTAACAGGCGATGAGCCTTTTGTAAGGTTCCCGCCGTATCAAAAGACAGACCAGCATCCACTTCGGTCGACACATATCCCGGCACAATCCGGGTAATGCGCGCCCCGAAATTCACAGCCAGCTTATCCAATGCCGCATCAAGCATGGCGTCCTTGCTGGCACCACTGCGCTGACCAAAACTGATGGCATCCTCAACCAGCGCGGCATACTGCGGCTGACGCGCAGCGTTCAGAATCAGGGAAGGATTTGTCGTGGCATCCTGGGGCGTAAACCGACTGATGGCGTCGACGTCACCCGTATCCGCGACCACGGTGGTCATTTGTTTTAAGGCTTCCAGCTTGTTCATTGCGCTTCCCGGGACAATCGTTGATTGACGCCGAATATGGTGCAAGCAGGGGCTGTGCGTCAATGGTAGGTCTCTCAGGCAGGGGTACAATCAATCTGTTTGTTCCGTCTTGGTTGACCTTGCGCGTTTTTATATCTGGAATTCAGATGGGCCTCTGTTGTACCGTTAAGGCTATCCATACCTGTGGACGTGACCATGAACAAAACATCTGTGTTTTTTGCCTTGCTAATAATTTCCAGCGGTTTATTGATGAACAGCAATCAAACCATCGCCCAAACAACCCCCTCTGCGGCACTGGTCAACAGAATTGACCAGGTGCGCCCGGATGCACCGGAACTGGCAAAGTTCGGCGCATACAACATCGGGGTGCGCACCTTGCAACTGACAGACAGCGGTCGGCCGGACATTCTTAACGTGCGGGCCGGGGAAGAGACACCTCTGTACGATCGGCAGCTGACGGTTGAAGTCTGGTACCCCGCGCAGCTGTCAGAAGGACAAGCGGCGGCAGGCAGTTATCAGACATTGACGCGCAACACGGAACTGACGGCAACGCTGAACGGACGTGCCGTCCGTGATGCCGACGCTCTCACAACTGACGGGGCATTCCCGCTGGTGGTGGTGTCGCACGGTTATCCCGGCAACCGCATGCTGATGAGCCATCTGGGTGAAAATCTGGCGAGTAAAGGCTACGTTGTTGTGTCTATCGATCATGCCGACAGCACCTATGATGATCAGAAAGCGATTACCAGCACCCTTTACAACCGTGCACCGGATCAACGCTTTGTCATCTCTGCCATGGCTGCGATCAGTGCCGATAGCACTCATGCACTGTCGGGCATCATTGATGCTGACAATACCGGGCTGATCGGCTATTCCATGGGTGGTTATGGCGCGGTCAATAACCTGGGCGCTGGCTACAGTGAAACCGGTGTAAGTTTTCTGGGCTCACCACCCAATCGTCTGCTGCAGGATTTTGCAGCGTCTAACCCGGACTTTACCGACACTCTTGATCCGCGCATCAAAGCCGGGGTGCCCATCGCACCCTGGGGCATGAATAACGGATTCTGGGATGCCGATGGCCTTGCCGGGCTGACGGTGCCCAGTCTGTTTGTGGCGGGTGACGTGGATACAACCTCAGGCTACGAAAACGGCATCAAGGCCATTTTTGATCAGGCTGTAAACAGCGATCGTTACATGCTGGTGTTCAAAAACTCAGGGCATAACGCCGGCGCACCGATGCCACTGCCCGTCGAGTTTTATGGCCGTGAGGACCAGACCGGCTCTGGTCACTACACCGATGCTGTGTGGGACAACCTGTTAATGAACAATATTCTTCAGCACTTCGTGACGGCCTTTCTGGATCTGCATCTGAAAGGTCAAAGCGCGCAGAGGGAGTATCTGGATATTCTGGAAGATGGTGCCGAGGCAGTCTATTCCCTGAATCATGAGGGCATCCCGAATCCGCAACACACGTATTGGAAAGGTTTTGCGCCCGGCAGAACAGTTGGCCTGAAAATGCTGAAAGGTCAGCCCTGAGCCTCGCATAAGGCTGGCGTCAGGAGCCTGGCAGGTTCTGATACGTGCTCAGCCTTTGATGCGCGCCACCAGCTTGCGCAGACTACTGCGCAGGCCGGTGTTCAACTTGCTGCCAGTGTAGCGGCCCTTGGCGACATGCCGTATCCGGAACACCCCCGACACATCCAGCGGCACACCCTGCGAGCGCAGCAGCCAGCGGAACGCCCTGTCCTCATAGGCTTTGCACCAGGTCTCTGATGGCCGTTGGTAGTAAGGCAGGCTTTCACAATACCCCACCGCTCTGGCCACATCCCCATGAGTAATCTGCAAAGGTCCGGTGGCACGGCTGCGTGGAAACACCGAAAACAGAGCCTCCTCAACATCCAGAACAGCCGGTGTACTCATATCCGGCTGCAGAATAGCAGCGTCGTAAGGCAGTAAACCTGTGCAGTATTCCTGCGCCGGGTAGACCAGCACATCCTGCCGGCCTTGCAATGCTGCAGCCAGCCCATCCAGGCAACCAGCGCGGAACAATAAATCGCAATCTGTAAACCAGACCCAATCTGCCTGACTGTTGCGAGCGGCCAGATTACGCCCGATAGCACGACGGAACAGCGCCTGACGTGGCAGACACTGCCAGTTCCAGACCACATTGGGCACCTTGAGCGCGCCAAAATACGCCAGTAGCGCCACCGTTGCCGAGTCTTCTTCACCGTAGAATACGGTCATGGTAACGGTGCATGACTGTGGAGGGAACAGCGCCAGTGAACTGAGCTGATAGACCAGCATATGCGCATATTTCCAGCAGTGACTGACAATTTCCAATTGCAGATGACCGGTTTTTGCGGCTAGTTGCTCTTGGGATGGCAGCTCCGCCAGAAACCAGCGAGCAGGCACCAATCCGCTGGCGGCAAGTCGCAGAAAGCGGCCTTGCAAACCATCGCTCCAGCGCGGCTCAGGTACTTGATATTGATCCACTTCACTCAGCTTTGTGTAAAAAAGCGCTATCTTATCGGAAAAAGGCGAGGTAATCTCCGGTCTGTCGAATATCAGCAGCACTGATTGTATCCAACGTATCCAGCGACATGATGAGAACAACCCAATATCGTCATAACAATACTCACGTGCTGTATAACCAGACGGTTTTCAGCAGCTTCCCGGAAGACTTGTTTTCCCGGCACGAGCCCTCTTCCGTTTCCCTGCCGGCGGCTACCGACTCACAAGGCCGCGGCACGGTGGTCTTCTTCGAACACGAACAAAATCTTCTGGTACTCAAGCGTTTCCATCGTGGCGGCCTGCTTGGCCGACTTGTCAAAAACACCTACATCTTCAGCGGGCTGAGCCGCACCCGAATGTGGCGCGAGTTTAAATTACTGGCGGCCATGCGCGAACTCGGGCTACCGGTACCCAAGCCCGTGGCAGTGCGCTGCGAACGCAGCTCTCTGTTGTGTTATCAGGGACAAATCATTGCCGAGCGCATTGCCAATTCGCGCACGCTGGCAGAAATTCTGCGCAGTGAAAACGTATCAGACAAAACCTGGGAAGCCATCGGCATGGTTATCCGGCGATTTCATCGCCACCTGATTGAGCATGGTGACCTGAATGCGAGCAATATCCTGATTAACAATCAAGGGCAGATTTTTCTGATCGACTTTGACAAAAGCATTATGCATAAGTCCGGCGATGATCGTTGGTGTACAGGCAATCTGAATCGGCTGCGCCGGTCGCTGAACAAATGGAAACAACGCGAGCCCGGCTTCCACTTTGAACCCCGACACTGGGACGCCTTCGAAAAAGGCTATCAGGGCGCACGTGATATGCCGGCGCAGGCAAACAGCGCCGTTGATGCCGCGCACTGATCGCCCACAAAACCGCAACGACTTCAGCTGAATTGCAAAACCCCGTCATGCAGTGAGTCATGCCGCAACATCGTGCGGTCACTGGCATAATTCTGCGTATTCAGCCACGGCGCCCGATCTCCCTGTTTTGGAAAACGATGCATCATGCGCTGCATGTATCCCGCCGAAAAATCATCAATAAAGGGCCGGGCTGGCATGTTCATATCACTGAGGCGCAATTCAGGCGAGCACACTGTGTTGCCGGTCTTATCCATCTCATTAATCAGGCGACAGAAAAACTCGGCGATCAGATCTGCACGCAATGTCCACGAGGCATTGATGTAGCCAAACGTAAATACCATATTGGGCACACCTGAAAACATCAGCCCCTTGTATGACCAGGTGTTTGCAAAATCCAGTGGCTGACCATTTTTGCTGAATTGTGCGCCGCCCAACACCTGCAAGGTCAATCCGGTAGCCGTCACAATAATATCCGCCTCAATCAACTGGCCACTGACCAGTTCAATGCCTTGCGCGTTAAAGCCCTTGATATGGTCAGTCACCATCACCGTTTTGCCGGCTCTGATGGATTTAAACAGATCCGCATTGGGCACCAGACACAGGCGCTGATCCCAAGGGTTATAGCGCGGGGTAAAGTGTTTCTCAACATCATAGTCATCCCCAAGCTCTTTGCGCACCATGCTCAGCAATTGACGCTTGAGTTTCTCGGGTTGCTTGCGCGAGCGGCGATAAACAAACTGACTGAGCGCCACATTTTTCCAGCGCGTGATGGCGTATGCCCAAGACTCAGGCAGAAATTTGCGCAGCGTATTGGCAATCGCATCACGATCAGGACGTGACACAACATAGGTTGGCGAGCGCTGCACCACGGTTACTTGGGCCGCAGTTTGCGCCATGGAAGGTGCCAGCGTCATGGCCGTTGCACCAGAGCCTATGATCGCTACCTTTTTGCCGCGATAGTCCAGATCGTCCGGCCAATGCTGCGGATGCACCACCGGGCCTTTAAACTGATCCCGACCGTCAAAGTCAGGTGTGTAGGCATCACCATAGCTGTAATAGCCTGAGCACATCAGCAACATGCGACAAGTGAGTACCTGCTCCCCCTGCGCAGTCCTGACCGTTAATGTCCAGCATGCGCTTTCATCAGACCAGTTCGCGGCCAGCAATTGATGCCCAAAGCGGATATGCGGCGTGATGTCATGCTCGCGGGCAGTTTCCTGGACATACGACAGAATAGACGGGCCGTCCGCGATGGCTTTGGCCGCGGTCCAGGGTTTGAAGTTATACCCGAGCGTGTGCATATCACTGTCTGAACGTATGCCCGGGTAACGGAACAGATCCCAGGTGCCACCCATGGCCGATCGCGCCTCCAGAATCAGATAAGACTTTCCCGGACAATGCCGCTGCAAATGGACAGCAGCGCCGATGCCGGATAGCCCGGCCCCAATAATAATTACGTCCGGCGTATCGCCTTGTGCTGATGTCATTATGTCCCCGCGTAGATAGAGTTGGTCTGTCGAGATTGTGCGCGAGTAATCACAAATAGTGAACAGGCACGAAAAAAGGCCGGCTGTCGGGCCAAAAAACACTGGCTCGGCCGCCGGCGCGAGGCTCATATCAGACTTAGCACATACTGTAACAATTCAAGCTTGCAGCCTGCGGCGATCAGGCATAATCTTCGGCTCAGGGAATGGCGCCAGCACGGCAGCAATTCCCCGGCCAAACAAAAAAACCAGGAGCCAAGAATAATGAAAACAAAACAACATGCCGGCGCTGGCATGTCGGTCCGCGCACGCAGACTGGCAGCTTTGCTGGCCATCGGGATAGGCCTCAGCACTCAGAGCCATGCACAGCAGGAAACTGTTGAATGGGTCACTCTGGGCGGTGATCACGCCCACACCCGCTACACCCCTGCCACACAAATCAATGCTGATAACTTCACACAACTGGAAACCGCCTGGGTCTGGAACGGTGCCAGCTTTAACGCCAGCAGCGGCCGCTCTACGCCCAGTTATGTCAACGGCAAACTGTACACCGTAGCCGGTGACCGTCGTCACGTCATTGCACTGGATCCTGAGACCGGCGAAACCATCTGGTCTTACCGCGAACCGCACACCTTCCGTTACGAATACTCCATGCGTAAAGACTACGGCAAGGGCGTGGCGTATGGCGAAGTCGACGGCAAAGGCGTCATTTACATCATCAGCCCGGCATTTTTCCTGACAGCACTTGATGCCGATACCGGCGCACCTCTGGAAGGTTTTGGAGGCCCGGTTGGCGTAGAAGGTTTCCCGGAAACCGGCGTAGTGGATATGCAGCGGTTGATTGCTGAATACATGGGTTACGATTTTGATCCCTACTACGGTATCCCGCTGGATGAAGGTTACATCACCGCGTCGTCGCCACCGATTTTTGTGAACGGCACCGTAGTGGTCGGCAACTCTGCCGAGCAGGGTTACAACCAGACGCGGATTGAAAACATCCCCGGCGACATTCTTGCTTTTGACGGCAAGACCGGTGAGTTCAAATGGAAGTTCAACGTGATCCCGGAAGCAGGCGAGTTCGGTATCGAAACCTGGGAAGGCATCCCCAACCCGCGTGAACTGACCGGCGAAGTATCTCCCTGGGCTCCGCTGTCAGCTGACATTGAAAACAACATTGTGTATGCGGTGACCAACCCGCCGACCATTGACTACTACGGTGGCCATGCCCCCGGTGACAACCTGTTCGGGACCAGCATCATCGCCATGAATGCCAGTACCGGTGAGCGCGTCTGGCACTACCAACTGGTGCGTCACGATGTCTGGAACTACGATACACCAACCGCCCCGGTGCTAATGGATGTCACCATCAACGGCGAAAAAATCCCTGCCGTGGCACAAGCCACCAAACAGGCGTTTGTGTATGCCTTCAACCGCCTGACCGGAGAACCGTTGTGGCCGTTTGAAGACCGTGCGGTCCCGCAGTCGCGTATCCCTGGTGAGAAACTGGCTGCAACCCAGCCATTCCCGACCAAACCTGCACCGTTTGATATGCAGGGCCTGACACACGATGATCTGATCGACTTCACGCCGGAACTGCGTGCAGCCGCGATTGAAGCCATCGCCGATTATGAGATCGGGCCGTTGTTCAACCCGCCTCTGCATCGCGACAACGATATCGGCAAAATTGCTGCACTGTGGTGTCCGGGTGATGGCGGCGGGGCGAACATTCCGGGGCCTGCTGTCGCAGATCCGGTCAATGGCATCCTGTACGTTACGTCACGTTCTGCCTGTTCATCACGCATGGTTGCACCGTCAGCTGAGCGCGATTCCATGATCGAACTGCCCACAGGCGTAACGTTCTCTGAATATGCCTCATTGCGCGCGATGGCTGTGCGTGGACCACAAGGCCTGCCCTTGTACAAGCCGCCCTACAGCCGCATCACAGCGATTGATATGAACACCGGTGAACACCTGTGGATGATTCCCGTGGGCGATACACCGGATCGTATCCGCAATCACCCTGCGCTTGCTGGCATTGACATCGGCCAGACCGGCACAGGTGCACTGGCACCAATGACCGTCACGCCAAACATGTTGCTGTACGCGGGCACAGCCGGTGACGAGACGCCTTACCTGTTTGCGGTAGACAAAATGACCGGCCGTGAAATCGGTCGTGTCCAGGTACCTGCAGACAGCGGTTTTGGTATGTCCAGTTATGTGCACAAGGGCAAGCAGTATGTGATGCTGCAGACCGGCCCAACCTTGACTGCGGTGGCTTTGCCGGATTGATCCGCGGCTTGACACAATAACTGTCTGTAACAAGACGGGCATTCCTGAAGCGGAATGCCCGTTTTTTTTGGCTCTCTTCTGACCCGGCTTTGCCCGCTCCGATTTCAGTCTTGTCACCAGGTTTTGCTGTGCTAGCATCAGCGTCAATCGGATATGGGAGACCTCGGGTGATGCCACGAAATCTGTTGGGATTATTGATTGCTGCGGCCGCGATGGTAACGGTGTGGCTGTTTGCCCCGGTATTGATGCCGCCCGCAATCCCTGAATACACGTATGCACAGGATGAGCAGACACTGCAGCGCGGGCGCTACCTGATCAACGCCGGCGGTTGTATCAGTTGTCATGAAGGAGAAGCCGGCGGCCTCAGTGGCGGCATGGCTATTGAATCACCCTTTGGCGTGTTTTATGCGTCAAACATTACACCTGACGCGGATACCGGGACAGGCGGCTGGAGTGCAACGGATTATGTGCGCGCCATCAAACACGGGCGCAACCCGCAGGGCAGTTTTTATTTTCCGGCCTTCCCTTATCGCTCTTATGCCGCCGTGACCGATGAGGATGCGCTGGCCATTGCATCATGGCTGAATGCGCAACCTGCTATTGCCAATGCGGTTCCGGAACACAACATCCCTGGCTGGATAGGCCGCTGGCAACTCGCGCCGTGGAACACGCTGGCCAATCTGAATATGCCCGAACCAGCCATAAATGCTGATGCACAAATTGAACGTGGTGCCTACCTGTCGCGCAATCTGGGTCACTGTGGTGAGTGCCATACACCTCGCAATGCACTGGGCATCAGTGATTATGCCAATGAGTTTGCTGGCGGAGACATGCCCGATGGTCATGTGCCGGCGATAAACGCCGCTGCCCTGACTGCTTGGAGCAAGGACGATGTGGCGCTGTTTCTGTTTCTGGGTCTGTTGCCGGACGGCGAATATGTTGGTGGCAAAATGGAGCCG
>CALQJO020000029.1 GCA_943330915.2 Rhodoferax sp. OV413
AGGGGGTGACAATCGGGGTGACGCATGGTATCTCTCCGTTACTGTTGTTGATCAATGACTTTTGTCAGCAGTTGCTTGATATCCCACTGCCTGAGGACTTTTTTATGAACGCATTTTTTGCTATAGCCGCTCCTTTAGCCGCTCCTTTAGCCGCTCCTGTTGCCAATTCCGTTACCACACGCGCCCGCCCTTGGCTGACCGCAATCACCTTGGCTGCCTTGTCAGCCTGCGGCGGCGCTGATCAAAGCAGCTCTCCTGCCAGCGGGTCTGCCGCTGACGCCAGCGCGGCGGCCGCCGATCAGTTTATGGCCGCCTTTGCGCAACATTGCGGACTTTCCTTCGAAGGCAGTATCGCTGCCAACACACCCGCGAACCCCGACGATGCCTTTGCCGGACAGACGCTGGTGATGCATGTGCGTGAGTGTCTGGACGGTGAACTGCGTATTCCATTTCATGTTGGAGACGATCACAGCCGCACCTGGATTATCACCCGCACAGATGCCGGCCTGCGCCTGAAACATGACCATCGCCACGAAGATGGCTCCGAAGACATCCTCACCCAGTATGGCGGCGATACCAGCTCCGCTGGCACTGCCTCGCGTCAGGAGTTTCCGGTGGATCAGTTCTCGATAGACCTGTTCCTGCGCGAAGGCTCCGCAGCGTCAGTCACCAATGTCTGGGCTATGGAAATCGAGCCCGGCCGTCAGTTTGTTTATGAACTATCACGTCCGGGTTCTGACCGCATGTTCCGCGTGGCCTTTGATCTGACTACGCCGGTCGCCACGCCGCCTACGCCCTGGGGGCATCCTGAACTGAACTGAACTTAACTGAACTGTGCCCGCGTCAAAGCTGGCGCAGCTGGCGGAAAAATGCCCGAATATCCGCCAGCAGCAGGTCGGTTTCCTCCAGCGCCGCAAAATGGCCGCCCCGCGGCATCTCTGTCCAGCGCACAATGTTGTAAGACTGCTCAGCCCACAATCGTGGGGTCAGGTAAATTTCTTTGGGGAAAATAGCCCCAGCGGTTGGCACGCTGACAAATCCCAAGGGCTCACTCATCGGCACCGCGCGATTTTCAAAATAAATACGGGTGGATGAGGTGATGCTGCCGGTAAACCAGTACACGCTGATATTGGTCAGCAATTCATCTTTGCTGAATTTGTCTTCCGGATGATTGTTAGGCAAATCACTCCAGCCATGAAATTTCTCCACAATCCAGGCAGCAAGACCCGCCGGTGAATCGTTCAACCCCACACCCAGGCTTTGTGGTTTGCTGCCCTGAATCTGCTGATAGGCAGTTTCGTTGGCCATAAATGCCTGACGTTGATCGCGCCGCGCCAGATCGGCAGCGGGCGTCTGCGCACGCAGTTCAGCATCTGCCGGCGGGTTAGCCAATACAAAATTGGAATGTAAACCGATCAGCCTGTCAGGATAACGCGCCGCCAGAATGCGATTGATGATACCGCCCCAGTCACCACCCTGAGCGCCGTACTTTTCATAGCCCAGCCGCTGCATCAACGCTGCCAGCATATGCGCCATTTTTTCCGGGTTGTAACCGGGCGTTGAAGGTTTTTCCGAAAACGCAAACCCGGGCAGTGACGGCGCGATCACGTGGAACGCATCTTCCACTGAGCCGCCATGCAGCTCTGGATGTGTGAGTGGTTCAATTATCTTGTAGAACTCAACAATTGAGCCGGGCCAACCGTGTGTCAGTAACAACGGCGTGGCATTGGCATGCGGAGAACGCTGATGAATAAAATGCATCTGCAGCCCGTCAATGTCGGTGACAAACTGATCAAACTCATTCAGACGCCGCTCCTGTGCGCGCCAGTCAAACTGATGTTGCCAATAGTCCAGCAACTCAGCCAGATAAGCCGTGTCAGTGCCATAGCGCCAGTCCACATCCTGCAACTGTTCCGGCAGCCGTGCTCGTGCCAGACGTTGCTGCAGGTCAGCAATCTCATCATCCGCAATGTGAATGGTATAGGGGCGGATGGAGGTATCCGCCGAGGGACTAACAGGGCTGGCAGCCATCACAGCCTCCGATGGCAGCAACAAATTGGCGCTCAGCAGCATGCCAGCCAGTGACGGCAAGCTCAGCGCGCGTACCTTGCCGGCACAGGCCAGTATCAGCCTTGTCATCACTCAGATTCCTCGCCATCCAGCGCCCCGTCGACAGGACCCTGCTGTCCAAGTTGTTCCAGTTTGCGCGCACCGGCCAGAATGCCGGAGAACGCGTAGTTGCCTTCGTGACAGGCGTATTCGTACATCATTTCGCCCGCCGGTCGACGTTGCATGGGTATCTCTGCTGTCCACGGCTGACGGAACACCGTCGGGTCTTCCAGCGTCACGCTGTACACAATTTTACCCGGCGACTCCAGCCAGAATTTTTCAGTGATGGTCAGGTGTTCACTGGCGCCACGGAAGGCCTGCTGCGGATGAAAGTGTTTGGTTTCCACCACCAGCGTGTCGCCCTCCCAACGCCCGACTGACTGCCCCATCCAGTGTTCGGTGTCGTAGGCCGTGTGCGGCTTGTCCAGGGGAATAATGCGCGCGTCGTGTACCATTTCCACCAGAATCACCACGTGATCCGGCGTTTGCACAATCTGGTAGTTATTGTTGTACATCACCGGCAGCATGGGCGGCCCGGAGCTGGAACTAAAAGCCAGCAGACAACGCTCACCCATGGGCCGCAGCTCAGGACCATCAAAAGGTTCCACACCCGGCCGCGCCCGCCATTCAGCAATCAGGCCCTGAGGACGATCACCCTCTACAAACGGAATCTGGCCATCGGGCGGATCCACAATCAATGAGGTGCGGTATTCACCGTTCACCACCGCTACATTGGTGCCCCTGTCCAGCCAGAACAAGTTGTAACCGGCATCGGTATTGCCATCACTGGGCGGTGGGCGGTTGGGATCACTGGGCTGATTGGATTGTTCAACACGTTGGCGGGCCGTGGCTTCAAACTCGCGGGCCTGATCAGCGGTGAGAAAACCCTGCAGTCCCAACTGTGCGGGGCGCTCCAACGGGGTTTGTGTCTGATTGGTCCACAAACCCTGCAGATCGGGTTTGCCATCCGGGGTGCGGGGTAATATCTGCTCGCTGCCTACTGTCTGCGCAAATACCAGGCTTGCCGGCGCAATTGCCAACAACGCTGCAGCGCTTAAGCGGTAAATCGTTTTGCGGAGTATTGTCATTGTTAGTGCCGCCTTGTGTTCGATTCGCCTACATAGTAGTCCGCTCGATTGCCCGACACAATGCCTGTGCGAGCGCCGGTTAAACGACAGTTGATGCGGCTCTTGATGCTGCTCTTGATGCTGCTCTTGATGCACCCCAGCAAATCAGGTTTACTGCTGCCCTGACCAGAAACCTACAGGTAACCATCATGTCCCAGCGCCGCAGCCTCATCCGACCGATGCCCTTGCGTCTTTCCCATACAGCAGCCAGCGTTCTGAGTCTGCTCTTGCTTACCACGATCGGCAGCGCCGCGCAGGCCCAGAGCACAAACGCACCCGCGTCCCCGGCTACGGTTGCCGCGCAGCAGGCATTGCGCGCCAGTTTGCCGTTTGAGGATGAACGCGACCGCGAAGAATCGCAGCGTGGTTTTATTGCTGCCCCCGATTACCGGCAGATTCTGGGAGCTGCCGGTAATGTAGTCTGGGATATGGGCCGTTACGATTTCCTGCTGGATGGCACTGACTACGACAGCATCCACCCCTCGCTGCAGCGCCAGGCTACCCTGAATATGAACTATGGTTTGTATGAAGTGGTGCCAGATTTTATCTACCAGATCCGCGGTTACGATCTGGCCAATATGACACTGATCCGTGGCGAGCGTGGCTGGATTCTGTTTGATGTGCTGCTGACGCTGGAAACCGCGCAGGCAGCTTTGCAGTTTGCCAATGAACAGCTGGGTGAGCGCCCGGTGACCGCCATTGTGTATTCACACTCGCACATTGATCACTTTGGCGGCGTGCGTGGTGTGGTCGATGAAGCGCAAGTGATCGCTGGAAACGTCGATATTTATGCCCCTGTGGGTTTTATGGAAGAAGCCATTTCTGAAAACGTCTATGCGGGCAACGCCATGAGCCGCCGGGCGTCTTATCAGTATGGCAACCCGCTGCCCGCAGGCCCATTTGGCCAGGTGGATTCCGCCATCGGCAAAGCACTGGCGCGTGGCACCAGCGGTCTGATTGCACCCACCATTGTGGTCAGTGAGGCGTTTGAAGAACATGTGATTGATGGCGTGACCATCGTGTTCCAGAACACTCCCGGCACTGAGGCGCCCGCCGAAATGAATGCCTGGTTTCCCGAGCAGAAAGTGTTCTGGGCCGCTGAAAACATTACTGCCACCATTCATAACATTTACACATTGCGCGGCGCGCTGGTGCGTGACGCATTAGCCTGGTCAGAACAAATCAATGAAGCGCTGTACCGTTTTGGACAAGACGCTGAGGTGATGATTGCCTCACATAACTGGCCGCGCTGGGGCAATGAGCGCATTCAGGAAGTCATGCGTGATCAGCGCGATGCCTACGCCAACCTGAACAATCAGGTGTTAAATCTGGCCAACCGCGGTGTCACCATCAATCAAATACACAATGTGTACCAGGTGCCTGAATCCCTGCAGCAAAGCTGGAGTGTGCGCCAGTATCACGGCTCGGAGTTTCATAATTCACGCGGTGTCATCAATCGGTACCTCGGTTTCTGGGACGGTAATCCTGCCACATTGGCACCACTGTCTCCGGAAGACTCCGCACCGCTGTATGTGGAGATGATGGGCGGCGCAGCCGCTATCCTGCCACGCGCACAAGCATTGTTTGATGCCGGTGATTACCGCCTTGCCATGGAGATTCTCAACAAACTGGTGTACGCCGAGCCTGACAATGGCGCTGCCAGCGACTTGCTGGCAGCCACCTTTGAACAACTGGGTTATCAGTACGAAAGTTCCAGTATGCGCAATGCATTTCTGACCGCAGCGATGGAACTGC
This sequence comes from Rhodoferax sp. OV413, assembly GCA_943330915.2. Classification (GTDB taxonomy): domain Bacteria; phylum Pseudomonadota; class Gammaproteobacteria; order Pseudomonadales; family Pseudohongiellaceae; genus Pseudohongiella. The sequence continues at coordinate 4,992 of CALQJO020000029.1, forward strand.
GACAGGGCGTTGCCCCGGCGGGTCCGGCGCGCGGAACCGGACCTGATCTGGCGCGCGCCATGTCGACAGCGCAGTGGTGGGATGCTGTTGCCACGCGCGTCGATAGCCAGCGCGCCGAAGGCATACAATTTGTGATTAATTTTGTGAGCCCGGATACCGGCGAGACCATGATTATCGAAATGAGCAACAGCACGCTGACGCATATTTCCGGTTATCAGGCAGATAATCCTGACGCCACCATCCGCATGAATCGCAGCGATCTGATTCCGGTGATTGCCGGTCAGGCAACACTGGCCAGTCAACTGATGGCAGGCAATGGCGAGGTGATTGGCAATGCTGGTGTGTTACAGCAACTGGCCTCTGTGCTGGTGGAATTTGACCCGGTGTTTGAAATCATGCCCGGCACCCGATAATCCATAACGGGCTGCTTGAAACACCAGCGCATAAACACTAGTGCATATAAGTGACATGTGACGCCATCTCGATACTGAGCAGGCGGTAACCGGACATGGTCAGTGAGCCGGGGTAGCGCTCTACCCCGGTGGAAGAAAACTCAAACCGGTATTCGCGCCACCATTGTGGCATGCCGCCGTCTCCGCGTTTAAGGCGGATCTTATGCAGCACGATACTCTGATCCAGCAATTGCAGATCGAGCTCCTGACAGCGCTGCGCGGCGTACAACAGCGCAAACGCTTTGGCATCACGCGAACGCCACCAGTGGTTAAGCAGCACGGCCAACAATACAAGTCCAAACAAATCCCACAGGGTCAACATGGGGTGTCAACTCTCAATCTACGACACGATAAGTGCCGCGACTTTACAACGTAAAGGCCAAAAATGCACTTGAAAACCCCGGTTGCGGTCAGGCTTCATGCCAGCATCCACATGCCTTGCTGTGATTAACTGTCTGGATTGTAGCTCGACGCAAATCGGGCCTTAACTCAGCCACAGGGGTCATACACTGGCGCAGTTCTGTGCAGCAGGCTTTTGCTGTAAGCTCGGCACAACCACACTTCAATAACCCGCAGCCGGGAGGAGACTCTCTTATGAATGAAACCTCACCCGTTGATGGCATCAGCTTCCGCTTTGTAGAATCCAACGGCATTCGCATGCGTGTGGCCACCATGGGTGAGAGCGGCCCGTTGGTGATCATGGCGCATGGCTGGCCTGAGTCGTGGTACTCGTGGCGACATCAGATTGTGGCCGTGGCCAATGCCGGCTACCGGGTTGTTGCGCCGGACATGCGCGGTTATGGCGCCACAGAAGCTCCAGCGGCGGTCGAGGATTACAACATCACTGAAATTGCCGCGGACATGGTCGGCCTGGTTGATGCGTTTGGAGAGGAAAAGGCCATCATTATTGGCCATGACTGGGGCTCGATTGTGGCGTGGAACACGGTCTTGCTGCATCCCGGGCGATTCTCGGCACTGGTCGCCATGAGTGTGCCGTACAGCGGCCGGCCGCCGCAGTCGCCACTGCTGAGCTGGCAGGAAAGTTATGGCGACAATTTTTATTACGTTCTGTATCACCAGGAGCCCGGGGTAGCCGAAGCTGAATATGACGCTGATCCTGAGGGACTGCTCAGCCGCCTGTATCTGTCACCGGATTCCCCACGTGAACCGGCGACTATCACTGACCGCAAGCGTAGCGCGGGTGGCTGGATTGGCCGCCTGGGTAAACCCACTGCGTTACCGGACTGGCTGACACGCAACGATCTGGACTATGTGGTGAATCAGTTCAAATCCGCAGGTTTCCGCGGTGGCATTAACTATTACCGCAATTTTCATCGCAACTGGGAGATCACGCCGCAACTGGCTGACGCACGTGTCAGCGTGCCGACGCTATTTATTGCCGGTGAGAAAGACATGGTGATTGGCGGCGCGCCGCAAGGCCGGCTGCAAGGGGCCATGCGCCGGGTAGTGGATGACCTGCGCGCAGTGATTCTGATACCCGGAGCCGGTCACTGGATACAGCAGGAACGCCCCGAACAGACCAATGCCGCCTTACTGGAGTTCCTGGGCAGTTTATAAGCAACTCACTGTAAGCTACTCAGTCGATACCCGTGGGTTTGCCATCAAGGCTGCGGGTATTTTTATCTTTCCAGTATTGCTCAATACCGTCGCGACCTTTGTTAGTCGCCCATTTGTCCAGCGTGGGCCGCTGGCCTGTGAACTCATAGTAGGGAACTGCAAAGCCGCAGGAGGTCTGCACCATCTGCACGTCCTGGACAAAAATCTGCCGAGCACCGGTGTAATCGGGGAACTGGCTGATCAGTTTATGCCAGTCAATGTCGCGCGAGTGAATGACACGGGCAGTGCCGTACAGGCGCATAATCAGAGGCTGTTTATCGAAGGAGCAGAACATCACTGTCATGCGGCCATTGTCCAGCACATGTGCAGCTGTTTCATTGCCACTGCCGGTCAGATTCAACCACATGATCCGGGAATGGCTGATAACACGAAAACTGTCCATGCCTTTGGGGGATACGTTGATCAGACTGTCTTCACCAGCGGTGCCCACAAAAAACACTTTCTGTTGCCCGATAAATTCAATGTGTTCGTCTTTTAAAGCGTTAAACCGTTCACCCATGAAAATCATCCTTTAAAAAATCAACCCAAGGCCGCCCGGGCCGGTGTCACCCGGGCAGTCCAGGGCAGCACCTGTTTTACATCATCGATTGTTGGTAATTCTCTATACCAACTGCCTCGATAAGTTTGAGCTGGGTTTGTAGCCAATCAACATGCTCTTCTTCACTTTCAAGGATATAGACCAGCAATTCACGGCTGACGTAATCCTGGATGGACTCTGCATAAGCGATACCTTCTCGCAGATCAGGCAACGCAATCATCTCCAGCTTGAGATCACATTCCAGCATCTCTTTGGTGTGTTCACCGATAAACAGCTTGCCCAGACTCTGCAGATTGGGCAGCCCTTCCAGAAATAAAACGCGCTCGACCAGCTTGTCAGCATGTTTCATTTCGTCGATGGACTCTTCATATTCCTTGGCGGCCAGTTTGCTGAGACCGCGATCCTTGAACATACGTGAGTGCAAAAAATACTGATTGATGGCGACGAGCTCGTTACCCAGAGCTTTATTCAGATGCTTGATCATGGTTTTGTCGGATTTCATAAAAGCTCCTGCCCTTGCATGACAGCAGACATACAAACGGCGCGTGGTGGGTTAGCGTACTGACCGGAAGAGAGTGCCTTGAGGAGCCGCAAAAAGTCAAGCAGCGACGCAGCTTAACTAATTGACAAACAAGGAAAAGTGATTGATAACAAGAATGCTTATGGTTTGCGCTTACACGCAGAAACCAATCGGTTCAGGCAGCGTATGACATGTCCCGGCACGTTGCGGCGGAAGCAACTTCGGCAATGATTTCACGGGCATAACGCCCACAGCGCCCACAATCACTCGCCAACCCGAGTTCGGCACGCAGCTCGGAGAAGGTTGATACACCCTCTGCACAACGTTTGCGAATCTGGGAATCAGTAATCTGGCGGCAAATGCACACGTACATAATCAAGTTCCGATATTCAGTGCTGACCGGTTGGCTGCGTTGCCAACCTTGAACGTGGCGCGAGATTAAATCGTAATGGGAATGATTGTCAATACCATAACCGTTTACAGCAAATCGATCCTTGCATCTATCCTTGTATGGACCTCACTGCAATCCACCCAGCGGCTGGCTCCCGCAGCGCAGTCTCAGGTATAGTGCTGTTCAATGCGCGTGTGAGCCCAGACATCAACAAGAAGACGAGGCCATGAACACAAAAAACATCTCTTTGATCATGATGACACTCTGTCTGCTGAGCAGCCTGGCAGCCGCTCAGCAATCCACGACCGTCGAACTGCCCCGCACACCCGACGGCAAACCCGACCTGCAGGGCATCTGGACCAACGCCACGCAGACAACGCTGGAGCGCCCGGCTCGTTTTGGTGACCGGCGCTTTATGACGGCCGAGGAAGCGCAGCAGATGCAACAGGATGCACAGGGCCGCGAGGTCGCGTCAGATGCACCCAGCGACCCCAATCGTGCGCCGCCCAGCGATGGCAATACGGCGGCAGCCTACAACACCTTCTGGCTGGACCGGGGCACTCAGGTCACGCAGATCGACGGTGAATACCGCACCTCCATGATCATCGATCCGCCCGATGGCAAAATCCCTTTCCGCACAGATGCTCCGGAACAGAATTTTATGGAGGCGCTGCGAGACATTCATGGGGCCGAAGCCTTTCTTGGCCCGGAAATGACCACCATTGGTGAACGCTGCCTGCTGTTTTATGACTTCCGCACCTCCAATTCCAGTGCCGGCCCGCCCATGATGCCCATCATCTATAACAACAACTACCAGATTGTGCAGACTGATGCGCATGTGGTGATTATGGCGGAGATGATGCACGACGCCCGCATACTGCGCCTGAATTCAGAGCATCTGCCGCCGGAAGTGTACAAATGGATGGGGGATTCAGTGGCGCAGTGGCAGGGCGATACGCTGGTGGTCAACACCCGCAATATGCACCCGCAGCAATCCCATTACGGATCTGGCACCGGGCTACAAGTGACTGAAAGCTTCCGCATGGTATCCAATGATGAGATTGTCTACCGCTTTACCATGAACGATCCTGTGGCCTACACACAGCCGTGGACAGCAGAAATGGTGTTGTATCGTCGCCCGCCGGCCGACCGCATTTATGAGTTTGCCTGTCATGAAGGCAACTATGCGTTGCCCGGCATACTGGCGGGCGCCCGCAGACTGGAGACCCAGTAACTGCGTCAGACCGGCCCGCGCTCCCAGGGTCCCCAGATGGCAAACGTCACCCCGGGTATCTGGATGTTGACGAACATGATTTCGCCCTGGGGATCAAAACACACACCTGCAATTTCCCGGTCACGGTAGTCACCCGGATCGCAGTTTTTCCCGGCCGCGGCGATCTGTTCCTGTGTCAGGACAATGTTGTTTTTGGCAAAAATGTAACTCTCACCGGCAGTTGTCAGCCCCAGAATACGTTCGCCAAAACCAAAATCATCCTCAGCACCACCACCGTCTTCACACATCATTAATCCACCCCGTGGGCTGATGGCGATGTTGTCCGGGTTATTGGCCATGCGCGGATCGGTGGATGCAAACAGGCAGCGCAAAGAGCTGGATACCGGATCAAGCATCCATACCGCGCCGTCGCCATATCCAGCGCTGCCTTCTTCGTTGGTGCCAGCACTGGTATCAACGATGTAAATCATGCCCTCGTGATACACAATGCCTTCGCCACGGCTCAGGGACAGCGCACCAGCGTCACGCGCCTGCAGGAACGGACCACTGGCCTCGTCAACTGGATCCATATCCGGATTAGCAATATCTACCCATTCAATCTGGTGAGTTTCACCCGGCACCGGGGCAAACAATTCAGTAAACCCTCGGCCAACGATCTTGGCAGCCTGCAGACGGCCACCTTTTTCCAGCGCGCCCGGTGTTTGTGAATCATCACGAGGGATAAACCGGTAGATAGGTGAGTGATTGCGATTGTCTTCTGTCAGGTAGACATAACTGTCGCGGGGATCAACCGCGGCGGCTTCGTGGTCATAACGACCCATATCCACAATCGGCATGGCGGTGGTCTGCAATGGGTCTACCCGCACCTCAAAAACATAACCATGTTTGAGGCCACCTTCCGCAGTCATATCAGTCCTGGTTTCCTCGCAGGACAACCATGTTCCCCAAGGTGTCACGCCGCCAGCACAATTGAGCAGAGTGCCGCCAAGGCTGGGCGTGGTAGAGATTTCGCGTTTGGCCAGTCTTGAAAAGCGAACAGTGGTATTGCCACCTGCGGCGTAGGTGCCGTCCGCACGCGCGCTTTTGCTGTAACAGGCGTTGGCCGGGATCAGTTTGCCCGTGCCTACCTCATGATTACGGATCAGGACAATCTCATTGTCTTCGAGTGCCACAACGCCCATACCGTCGAGCCGCTCGGGCACCGGATTTCCATCATTCATCAGGTCGCCAACCCAGGACAGGGTCGCATACGAAAAACCTTCAGGCAGCTGCAGCAAAGGCAAACCGGTCACTTCATCGTTCACCGGACCAATCGGGCCATAAGGACTGTCGGCGAGACGCGACGCTGTCGCAGCGCTACCCGACTGACTGGCCGCCAGAGACTGCAAGGCCATGGCGACAGGGCTCAGGCCGGCAGCGAAAGCAACGACGCTGCCCTTTAACAATCCCCGACGGCTTAATCGTGTGTCAAACACCTTGCTCATGACGCTGGCTCCTTAATGCTCAAAAGTATGCGACACCGCAAAATCATTGCGTGCGGCCTGACGTTGATCATAGTCCAAATTTATTATCGAATTGTGACAAAACAGTAATATAGCGCCGGCAACATTAGCCAGGATGAACTGTTGTCCGTTGCACAACGTATCAGCAGGCGTCAGTTAATCACTCAAGGAATGTGCCGATGTCCGCTTTACGGGTTTATTACGATGGCCTCTGCCCATTGTGTACCAGAGAAATCAACCACATCAAGCGGCTCGACAGACAAGGTCAGCTGGATATGCAGGATATCAATGCCGCTGACTTTGAGCAGCGTTTCCCGCACATCGACCGTGTGCAGGCCGATCGCATACTGCATGGTGAATTACCCGATGGCCGCATTATTCTGGGGCTGGATGTGACCTGTATGGCCTGGTCGCTGGTGGGTAAAGGCCACTGGTTTGCGTTTATGCGCTGGCCGCTGATCAAGCCCGTTGCCGATCGTGTGTATCTGTATTTCGCCCGCCATCGCCATCGTATTTCTGGCTGGTTCGGACGCCCGAATACCTGTGATGACCGATGCCAGCCTAAACTGTGAAAGTCGCTCTGATTCTGGGTGATACACTCACCACCGATGTGTCCAGTTTGCAGCACCTTGAAAAACACCGCGACTGGATTGTGATGGCCGAAGTGGGCACTGAAGCCCGTTATGTCGCGCACCACCAACAGAAAATCGCGCTGATTTTTAGCGCCATGCGCCACTTCGCTGCCGTTCTGCGCAAAAACGGCTGGCAGGTGCATTACCATCAATATGACCCCACCCATCCGCAACTCGGATTACACGATGTGCTGCAGGCTTTCCTCGCACACACACCCTGCAGCCAGCTTATTGTCACGGAGTGCGGCGAACACCGCCTGCATCAGCAGATGCTGGAGACCTGGCCGGCGCAGTTGGGCATACCAATGACCATCGTTGATGACAGCCGTTTTATCTGCTCAAAGGCCGAGTTTGCGCAGTGGGCACAGGGCCGCAAGCAGCTGCGCATGGAATATTTTTACCGTGAAATGCGCCGCAAAACCGGCTTTTTGATGGATGCCGATCAACCCGTTGGCGGCCAATGGAATTTTGACAGCAGCAACCGCGAACCCTACCGGGGTGATCCGGTGGTGCCAGTACAGATGCCCTTTGCCCGCGACGACATCGATAAAGACGTACTCAGCCTGGTGGCCCGCGAATTTGCCAGTCACCCGGGCACGCTGACACACTTCAACTGGCCTACTACCCGCGAGCAGGCCCTGCAGGCGCTGGATTCATTTATCAACACACGACTGCGCTGGTATGGTGATTATCAGGATGCCATGCAGCAGTCGCAGCACTTTATGTTTCACAGCCTGATTTCCACCAGTCTGAATTGCGGCTTGCTGACGGCGGCGGAGGTCTGTCAGGCCGCGCAGCAGGCATGGCAGGATAACAAAGCACCGTTGAATGCTGTGGAAGGATTTATCCGTCAGATCATTGGCTGGAGAGAATTCATCCGCGGCATCTACTGGCTGACCATGCCCGGCTATGCCGCAAAAAACTTCCTGAACAATACGCGTGACTTGCCTGACTTTTACTGGACGGGCGAGACGCGCATGGCATGTATGAAAGCCTGCTTCAAAAACACTTTTGATCACGCCTATGCCCACCATATCCAGCGCCTGATGGTGACTGGCAACTTTGCGTTACTCGCGGGGATCACGCCGTCGCAGGTCTGTGACTGGTATCTGGCTGTTTACGCGGATGCCTACGACTGGGTAGAGCTGCCCAATACGCTCGGTATGGTGATGCACGCCGACGGCGGTTTTCTGGCCAGCAAACCCTACGCCGCCTCCGGCAGTTACATACATAAAATGTCTGATTATTGTCGCCACTGCGAGTATCAGGTGAAAACCGCCACCGATCACAGCAGCTGTCCGTTTAACAGCCTGTACTGGGACTTTGTATCGCGCCATGCTGATCAGTTCCGTAAAAATCCGCGCATGGCGATGATTTATCGCAGCTATGAACGCATGAGCGACGACAAAAAGCAGGCATTACAGACCCGATCTGCTTACGTGCTGGAGCATCTGAATGAACTCTGAACACTTCTCTGAGGACGTAGCTGAGCGCCTGGCTGATAACCTGGCTGAACAGCCAATGAAGTCACCTGGCGCTAGTTTAAAGGCACAAGCTTTGGTGATTGGTGCCGGCAGTGCCATCGCCGCTGCATTAGTTAACGAAATGATCCATCAACGCAGCGTGAGTGGCATTGTTGCCGTCAGCCGCCAGCCTCCAGAGGGAGCCGGCTTGCCGCAGGACAGCCACGATGTGCCCGTCAGCTATCTGAGCTGTGATTACACTGCAGCTGGCATCAGCGACGTTGCTGGACAATTAAACGGGGCGTTCAGTCACGTGTTTATCTGCACCGGCGTGCTGCACAACGACCACATCAAACCAGAGAAACGCATCGAAGACATCGATGCCGGTCAGATGGCGGAACTGTTGCATATCAACAGCATTCTGCCGGCATTGTGGCTGCAGGCACTGCTGCCGGTGTTAAAAAGTTCGCCGCGCTGCGTATTGACGGTGTTCAGTGCGCGCGTTGGCAGTATCAGTGATAACCACAAAGGCGGATGGTACAGCTACCGGGCATCCAAAGCCGCGCTGAACATGATTGTCAAAACGGCCGCAATTGAGTACGCCCGACGGGCACCGGGCATCAAGTTGCTGGCGTTTCATCCGGGAACGGTGGATACCTTGTTATCGCGGCCGTTTCAAAAAAATGTCGCGGCCGACAAACTCTTCACCCCAGAATTTGTGGCGAAGCAGTTACTGGCCATCTGCGCAGCGCTGCCGCTTGATGCCGAGGCATCCTACCTGGACTGGGCAGGCGAACCCATTACCTGGTAGCCACCTTCTGACCGGCCCTACCCCATGGAAACCTGACATTATGTTGAAGAACAAACTGATAAAAATACAACTGGCACTGAGCCTGCTGATACTCGCGTCGTGCACCGGAGGCCCGCCGGGTGGTTTAACAGTTGTTGAGAACTTTGAGCTTGAGCGTTATCAGGGCATCTGGTTTGAGATAGCCAGACTTGATCACCGTTTTGAACGCGGCTTGTCGCAGGTGAGCGCCGAATACCGAATCCAGGCTGACAATACGGTGCAAGTGATCAACCGTGGTTTTGATGTGGATTCCGGTCAATGGGAGCAGGCTGTTGGCAAGGCACGTTTTATTGATACAGCGGATCAGGGCGCCTTAAAGGTATCGTTTTTTGGCCCTTTTTATGGTGCTTACAATATCGTTGCTCTGGATCAGCAAAACTATCAGTGGGTGATGGTGACCGGACCTTCCTATGACTACCTATGGATTCTGGCGCGCCAGCCTGTGCTTGAAGCTGACATCTACAACCAGTTGCTGGAGATGGCGGCGGCCGCCGGGTTTGCGGTGAATGAATTGATTGTGGTCTCCCATACACCCACAAACTGACTGCGAACTGAGCTCAAACAACATGGTCAACTCCAACACAAACATCGCAGTCATAGGCGCCGGTCTGTCCGGTCTTGCCTGTGCTCAACAATTACAGCAGGCTGGTTATACGGTCACCGTCTTTGAAAAATCCCGTGGTGTTGGCGGGCGCATGGGCACACGCCGCGTCAGTGATGAACCTGACAACAAAACGGCTGACAGCTGGCAATGTGATCACGGCGCGCAGTATTTCACCGCGCGGGATCCGGCATTTGTGCGGCAGACAAACCAGTGGCTGGCGGCGGGTGTGATCAGCGTCTGGTCACCCACATTGCATAGTTTTGGTGTCAAATCTGACAGCAGGCAATCTCAGCCAAGCGCCGGTGTCACCCGCTTTGTGGGAGTGCCGGGCATGACCGCTCCCGTGCGCCAGCTTGCCAGCGAACTGTCTGTACGCCTGCAGTCCAGGGTCATCGCCGTCAGCAAACAGGCGCAACAGTGGATGCTGGCCCTTGAACATGACAGCACTCTGGCAGGCCCTTTTGATCAGCTTGTGTTTGCCTTGCCGGCACAACAGCTTGACGATTTGCTGGCCGCTTCCGCCGACGTACCCGCTGCCTTTGTGAACGCTGCACGTCAGTCAACCCAACAACACCCGCTCAGCCCATGCTGGGCGCTGATGCTGGATTACCGGGAGGAACTGCCGGTCAGTTTTGATGCGGCATTTGTAAACGCGACTGGTGATGCTTTATTCCAGGGTGATCACAACACCTCTGCACTGTTGAGCTGGATTGCGCGCGACAGCAGTAAACCGGGGAGGCCGGCCGGAGAAATCTGGGTGCTGCACGCCAGCACCGCGTGGACTGACGCTCATCTCGAGGATGATCAGCTGCAGGTGTTTCAATCCTTGCTGGGCGCCTTTAACGCGCTCACGGGTGTGGATGTGCAGCGTTATCACCCGCGCAGCTGGAGACTGCACCGCTGGCGGTATGCACAGGCCTTGCAAACCAACAACACACCCGGCTTTATCTGTGATGCCGGGCTCGGGTTGGGCGTGTGTGGCGACTGGCTGAACAAAGGCCGTGTTGAAGGGGCCTGGCTCAGCGGTTACCAGCTGGCGCAGGTCTTAGCGCGTTGAGGGCCACGACTGCTGGCTTACCGGCCACTGCCCATCAGAACAATACCAATCAGCACAAAACCGGCTCCAAACACCTGCACACTGGTTAAGGGTTCAGAAAACACCAGTCGCCCAATCAGCAACACAAACAGCACCGACAGCCCGGTATACACCGGATAGAGTATAGACACTGGACTGCTGCGCAGCACAAGGATGTAGTAGAAGAAGATAAACCCATAAACAGCCAGCGCTGCAAATACCGCCTTCCAGTGTCCCAGCAGCATTTGAAAGTAGTTCTCATGCGGCTGACTGGACACCCATTTCAGAAGGCCATGAGATGAGGCCAGCAACGTGGCCAGCAGCACGGCATGCATCAGAATGGCAGCATACTTAATCATGCAGAGTACTCTTCTGTCGGTTGATCAGAAAATTCGGGCGCCGTTTGACTTCGTCGTAAATGCGACCCACGTAAATGCCTATCAGCCCGACACTGAACATCAGCACACTGCCGATAATCAGAATCAACAGAATCACCGTGGTGAACCCATCCACAGCGCGTCCGGCAAGTTTATCTGCCAAGGCCATCGCACCAATCACCAGGCTCAGCAAAAATGTCAACCCGCCCAATACAGTGACAATCTGCAGGGGAAAGGCGGTAAATGAGGTAATGGAATCAATGGCATAGCGAAACAAAGCACCCTGACCCCATGCCGAGCGCTGGCGGGTAGATGGCGGCACATTAAACGGCAACTGCACGGCTTCAAAACCCAGCCAGGCAATCAGGCCACGAAAAAAACGCCCATGTTCGGGCAGGTCGCAGCAGGCGTTGACCACTTCTTTGTCGAGCAATTTAAAGTCGGTGTGACCGTCAATACCAAGGCGGGTGAAATAACTAAACGACCGGTAGAACACGCCCGCCAGTTTGCCGCGCAGGTAACTTTCATTGCCGCGCGACTCTTTCACCGCTTCCACCACGCGCGCGCCCTGGCGCCAGTGTTCAACCATGGCGGGAATCAACGCGGGTGGATGCTGCAGATCACTGTCCATTACCAGCACGGCATCACAGTGACGCATCGCCTGCAGGCCGGCTGCAATTGCTGCTTCTTTACCAAAGTGCCGGTTCATGCTGAGCAGATGGACCCGCGGGTCTTTGTTATGCAATTGGCGCACAGCCGCCGCGGTGCCGTCTGCCGAGCCATCATCAATGACGACCAACATAATATCGGCACCGGCAATGCCATCAACGGCAGCCCGGATAACGGCCAGATTGGCAACAATCGATGCCGCTTCATTGTAGGCAGGGATAACAATCGCGATAGAGTGCATGGCCTTACTCCCTCACCCAATCAATCACCGGACCATCATGCTGGATCCGGAATTCTTCTGAATAACTCTGCCAGCCCTCTGGCGATTGATACCGCACGTAGAAACCGGCATCTTCAGCCAACAGCGCGCGCATCTGTCCCTGCGGTGGCGCCGGTATCACCCCGATCCGATCAGAGACCAGCTGGTAGCTGCCATCAGTATAGGGGCCAAATTGCCAGTTCACGGTGCGCTGCCGGTATTCAAATCGCACGCTCAACGACGCCTGCGCTCGCAGACTGGCCGTCAGTTGTTCACGACGCAGATCAGCATCGGCGGACTGATCGCGCATGCAGTGGCACTGAGGATCATAAGCAAACAACGGCTTGCCCTGCGCTTTCGCGAGATAGAGATCATCTACCACCACCACCGGTGATGTGCCGTTGCTGATGCCTGATTTCAGATCTGCCAGACCACTGACAAACCACAACACCGGCAATACCTCCGGTGAAGGTTGGTAGGCAACCGTATCATCCTGTTGCCAGATAAACTCACCCTGCACATCAAATGCCTGGCCGACAGCGGCCATGGCCTGGCGCTCGGGCAGCGCATGCAGCAAGCTCAGCATGACCAATCCGCCGAGTAGCGGCAAAGACCATCGTGATGATTGCCGGTCCGCAAACCGACCGGCAAAAAATGCCATCGAAAAACTCAGTGCCGCCCACAGCGCAAACAAATAACGATCCGCCTGCACAATGCCCGGCGATTGCACCAGCGGCGCAAGAGGCGCCAGCACCAGTGCCGCAACCAGCACACTGAACAGCGGCCACACCGCTGCCACTGCGCGGCCAGAGGTGACGACGGCAGCACGTTTTTTCCACAAGTAGAAACCCAGCAAACCCAGATATCCCGCCAAGAATAATGGCCATGCTGCGCCACTGAGCAAACGTGGAAAACTCAGATAAGTCGCTATGACCTGTTGTATAAACGCCCCGCTGAAATAACTGGCGCTGTCCACATAACCGCCGGCAAGCGAGGGCAGCATCCAGCTGCGCCACAGCGCATAAACTGCCAGCACTGCAAAAAATCGTGCGCTGGCCAGCAAGCGTTTACGCCACGTGGACTCGGGCAAACACAGCAACAGTGCGGGCAAGGGCACATACACTTCTTTGGCCATCACTGCCAGCGCATAACTGAGTATCGCCAGGGCCCAAACCAGGACCGACCCGGTTCGCAGATAACGCACAAACCCGTAGATACTGATCAACGCCAATACCAAGCCTTCCGCGTAATGCCGTGTCATCAATTGCTCGGCCACCGTCATCACCGGCAAACCGGACAAGAACAGTATCGCCCCGGCAATCGCAAAACGTGTGTCACACCAAAGGCGTAACAGCACAAACAGCAAAAAAGCCGCCGCTGCCAGCAGCATCAGTTGATGCAGGTAAAAAAACCACGGTGACAAACCGGCCAGAATCAGGTCGATTTCCAGCGACAGAATTAATAGCGGAGTCAGGTTGGCGGGGGAAAACTGCTGCCAGACCGCGGGATCCAGCACATCCTGAATAATCGAAAACTGATGCGCATGCAATAGAATGGAAGGATCATCCCAGCGCCATCCCGCTGACAAAACGCCCATATTCAACAGTACAGCCAGCGCCAGCAAAAATGCTGCTGCCAGCCAATATAAAGGCTTGCTCATGGTGCTGCCGCCATCGAATGTAATCCGCGCATAAATGCATCAAGGTTAACTGGACGGGATGTTCGCATGCGCGATAACGCATCACAAGCCTGACGCCGTCTGAACGTATCAGCGCAGACTGTCGCCCCGCATTCCATGATTCGAAAAAAGGCGTGTGATCAGAATTAGCCTGCTATACCGGCAACCGACAGTATTCGCATCACGAGTGAAATAAACTGCCTGTTTGCAGTCAAATCAACGCATACTGTTGGCTCGAGAAACGCGAATCTGTGCCCAATCCGGTGCCACTTGCTTGTCATGCATTTTATGGTAACGTGTGCCCCATTTTCGACCACGGACACAATCCGGACGCTTGTTAGCCTGCTCCGCTCAGGTAACTTCCAGGACAATTCAACATGAGAATCGGTGTGTTATCCCGCAACGGTAAACTGTACTCAACGCGTCGACTTGTTGAGGCTGCCAAAGCGCGTGGGCATGAGGCACGGGTGATCGACGTCCTGAAGTGTTATATGAACATCACTGCCAACAATCCCACTGTGTTTTACAAAGGCATTGGCGACCCCGAGGCACTGGAGTTTGATGCGGTGATCCCGCGCATTGGTGCCAGTGTCACTATGTACGGCAGCGCCGTACTAAGGCAGTTTGAAGTAGGGGGCACTTACTCCGTGAATGAGTCCATCGCCATCACCCGCTCACGCGACAAACTGCGCGCCCACCAACTGCTGGCACGTCGCGGCATTGGCCAGCCCATTACCAGCTATGCTCACTCTGCAGATGCCACCACGGATCTGATTAACTCCGTTGGTGGCCCGCCACTGCTGGTGAAGGTGTTGCGCAGCACGCAGGGCAACGGCGTCGTGTTGGCGGAAACACGAAAAGCGGCAGAAAGTCTGATTAACGCTTTTCGCGGACTGGAAGCAGACTTCCTGGTACAGGAATTTATCAAAGAAGCCTCGGGCACGGATATTCGCTGTTTTGTGGTAGGTGACAAAGTTGTGGCTGCCATGCAACGTACCGGCATGCCCGGTGAATACCGCTCAAACCTGCACCGTGGCGGCTCAGCAAAAGTCGTCAAACTGCGTCCCGATGAGCGCAAGCTGGCGACAAAAGCGGCACAAGTCATGGGTCTTGATGTTGCCGGAGTGGATATTGTCC
Organism: Rhodoferax sp. OV413; assembly: GCA_943330915.2. Taxonomy (GTDB): domain Bacteria; phylum Pseudomonadota; class Gammaproteobacteria; order Pseudomonadales; family Pseudohongiellaceae; genus Pseudohongiella. Next base: position 20,011 of record CALQJO020000029.1, read on the forward strand.
GCTCCAATCACGGACCCTTGGTGCTGGAAGTCAATTCCTCGCCAGGACTTGAAGGTATCGAAAAAGCCACCGGCATGGACATCGCCGGAGCCATCATTGAATACATCGAGAAAGACAGCCTGCGCGGCCCCAACAAAATGCGCGGCAAGGGTTAAGTACTCAGGGCATCAAGACGCGGTAAAAAAAGTGATGTGCAGGGATAGCCTATACTGGATCGCTAAGTCCAAACTCGGTGGTTTCACGCCACTAATCTGCCGCAGAAAACTGCTAGCATTTCGCAGATTTCCATCATCCACGCGTCTGGCGTTGTCGAAAGTGCTAATGCCAAAACAAGACCGCCGAGATCTGTTACTACAGACCCGGCGGGGAGTGTTAGAGGGAGGAGTCGACTAGAATACTACTGACGGCGGATCCGGCTGCCATCAGCCGATCCCCACAAAGTCATTATTGAGCTGCAACGGGTGCAGGTATGGCGATATTCATCATCTCGGCGGCAATCGTGCTGCTGGCAACACTCATCGCGCGATAGATGGACGTGCGGTACTCACCGGGAGGTACTTCCACCCACTGGTCGGTTTCGTTATCCCACACCTTGGTGATCTGACGATCAGCCGTCTGGTAAGCCAGCATCAGCCGGCCAATACGCGTGACCGTGACTTCCTGCTCGACGCCATCAACATCCATGACTTCGGTATAGGTGTCCAGTGTGCGGCCATAAGCGCCTTCCGCCTGATACAGTCCAATCAACAGACTCAGCTTCTGGGAAATCGGGGCTTCCGGGTTGTTGATCAGATTACGGATACGCTCGACCTGGTCACGACGCGCCTGCAATTCAAACGGCAGGTCGGACTCTACAAACTGCTCAATGCTGCCCATCATTTCACTGATCAGGCCATTCAGCGGCGAGTTTGCTTCATCAGCCAACAGCGCTGCGTGCTCAATGGATGCTGCCATCTCGGTGATCAACTGCTCCTGACGGGCAATGCGCTCACGCAATTGGGTATTGGTCAGGATCATCGCTTCGAGCGAGGTATTAGCTTGCTCGAACTGCTCCTGCACGGAACCGGTTTGTGCAAATGTCTGGGAGCTCAAGCTTGAGCTCAGCGCGGCCAAGACTACCGCAGCTGCGGCCAGTGGTCGGCGGACCAATGACCTGGAAATGTAATGCAGGGAATTCATAGTTATTCTTCCTCGTTGGGGAGCCACATCTTAAAACAGATAGCGTGGCGAAAACAACCCGTCTACCCGCTCCAGAAGACCACCCGGCACCAGACGGGTAATCATAAACAGCATGGTGGTTGTCCGGGCTCTAGGATGCCGGCGTGATTAACTCTGTGTACAGGTGACAAGCAACCAGCCGCTCTTCATTCACCAGGGGCAGCAATTCTGGTGTTTTTTCGCGGCACACCGGCATCACCTTTGGACAACGGCTGGCAAAGCGGCATCCGGCAGGCACATTCACCGGTGACGGAATCTCGCCCTTAATGGGCGTGGACAGGCGCTGTTTTTCACGGCCGGGATCGGGTTCGGGATTGGAAGCGATCAAAATCTGTGTGTAGGGATGCCGAGGCTGGAAATACACGTCAGCGGCTTTGCCGATTTCCATCACCGACCCCAGATACATCACCGCCATGCGGTCGCTGATGTAACGCACCATCGACAGGTCATGCGCAATAAACAGCATGGTCAGCCCCATGGAAGTTTTTAAGTCATTGAGCAGATTCACCACTTGCGCCTGCACCGAGGCGTCCAGTGCAGAAATCGGCTCATCACACACAACAAACTCGGGTTCCATGATCAGCGCACGCGCAATACCAATTCGTTGACGCTGGCCGCCGGAAAACTCGTGCGGATATCGCGAGGCATGGGCGGCGTGTAATCCCACACGCTCCAGCGCCGCAGTCACTCTCACGCGCGCATCACCGGTTTGCATATCCGGTGTCAGGCGCAAACCCTCGGCAATGATTTCACCCACAGTCATGCGCGGATTCAGTGATGCATAAGGATCCTGAAAAATCATCTGCATGACGTTGGCCATTCGCAGGAAATCACGCGGCCGGTAATGCGCCGGCAATTCCTCACCTTTGTACATCACACTGCCGGCGGTTTTGTCATATAACCCCAGCAGCGTCTTACCCAATGTCGATTTACCCGAGCCACTTTCTCCCACCAGGCCCAGTGTTTCGCCCTCGGCAATACTGAAACTGACGCTGTCGACTGCATGTACTCGTTTGCCACGCCCCATGTCAAAAAAGCGCGTCAGTTTATCCAGCCTGATCAACTCGCTCATACGCTCACCTCAACGATCTGTGCTGGTGTGCCTTTATACAGGCCATCGGAAGGCGCAATGTGCTGAGGATGTTGTTGCCAGCATCGTGACAGATGCCCCTTGTCCACGGAAAAAATTGGCGGGTTATCGGACTGACACACGCGCATCGCACGGTCACAACGCTCACAGTAGGCACAGCCGGCAGGCGGAGAAAACATATCCGGCGGGCTGCCGGGAATGGGGCGTAAGCGGTGATCCTCACCACCTGAGTGACTGGGCATGGCCAGCTTTAAACCCAATGTGTAGGGGTGGGCGGAACGGTAGAAAATATCCTCAACCGATCCTGACTCCACAATCTGACCGGCATACATCACCGCAACCCGGTCCGCCATGCGCGCGACCACCGACAAATCATGTGTAATCAGCACAATGGCCATGCCGGTTTCTTTTTGCAGGGACTGCAGCAGATCCAGAATCTGCGCCTGAATGGTGACATCCAATGCGGTGGTAGGTTCGTCGGCAATCAATAGGGAGGGTTTGCAAGCAATCGCAGTGGCAATCATCACCCGCTGCAGCATGCCGCCGGAAAACTCGAATGGGTACTGGCGGGCGCGGCGCGCAGCTTCCGGGATTCTTACCAGCTCCAGCAACTCAATGGCGCGATTAAACGCTTTGGCGCGGCTGTAACCACGATGCACTTCCAGTGTCTCCGCGATCTGGTCGCCAATACGCATGGTCGGGTTCAGCGAACTCATGGCATCCTGGAAAATCATGCCGATCTCGTCACCACAGATGGTTTTGCCATCCAGACGACGTTGCCCCAAAAATTCCTTGCCTCGCAGTTTTGCCGAGCCGGCAGTGATACGCCCGGGCGGCATCGGAATCAATCCGGTGACCGATTGCATGGCTACCGATTTGCCTGATCCTGACTCGCCCACAATCGCCAGCGTTTGCCCGGCGTCCACACAAAAGTCCACGCCACGCAGCGCTTTGACAATGCCGCCATAGGTATCAAATTCGACGTGTAGATTACTGACCTCCAACAACGCCGTCATACCGAACTCCTCATTTTTGCATCCAGCGCATCGCGCAGTCCGTCACCCAACAGGTTAAATGCCAACACAGTCATGCTGATCATCACCGCCGGGAATATCAGTTCATGCGGATGTGTCAGCATGGTTTTCAAACCTTCATTACACATGCTGCCCCATGAGGCTGTGGGCGGCGCCACACCCATACCAATAAACGACAGGAAGGCTTCTGTAAAAATGGCGGCAGGCACGGCAAAGGTCAGCGTTACCAGGATAACGCCCAGTGTGTTGGGGATCATGTGCCGCCAGATCAGGTACTGATGCGACCCACCGAGCAGGCGGGCGGCATTGACGTAGGCTTCTTCACGAATCTGCAGAATCTGGCCCCTGACCAGACGCGAGGTGGCTGGCCAGGACAACACCACCAGAGCAATCAACATCGGCACAATCCCGCTTTCGCCGGGCCCGATGCCAAACACTACCTGAAACAGAATCATAAACAGCAGGAAGGGCAAGGCCACCACAAAGTCTGCAAAGCGCATCATCACCTGATCTACTTTGCCGCCGATAAATCCCGCCGTTGCACCGTAAAGCACTCCGATAGCCACATACATCAACGGCGCCAGCAGACCAATAAACAAGGACACCCGGGCGCCGGCCATCAAGCGCGCCAGCATGTCACGCCCAAGGTAGTCGGTGCCGAGGGGATGCAACGATAACTCAATGGCATCGCCTGGCTGCAAGGCAGCGGGATCCTCCGTCAGTCCGCGAGCAACAACCTCATCCAGCGTAATCACCCTGCGCACATCAGCGACGATGGTTTGAGGCTGACCCAGCGGCTGCGCCAGCTCATCGACAGCCACCACCGAGTAGTAATAAAGCCGTGCACGCAAGTCCAGTCTGTCTTCATACCAGTGAACGCCATCACGGGTGATGGATGCGATAGGCACACCCAGCACAAGCGCTGACTGGGGTTCAAAGTGATTGCGATACAGGCGGTATGCAGATGCTTCGGGAACAGCATCCCACAACAAGCGAACCTGCTGAGTGGTTGGCTGGGAAGCCAGACGCAAGCCATCACCGTCGCCAAATCCCTGCTCCAGACTGATGCCTTCCCACCGTTCAAACGGCACGACCAAGACAGCGGAACGATCGGCAAAGGGTCTCTGGCTGATCTGATCCACATCCTGCAAGGCCGGATCCACACGCCAGATCAATGGCCCGACAAAGGTAAACAGCATCAGAAAAACAATGATGTACAAAGAAGCAATCGCGCGACGGTTGGCTTTTAAACGCGCCCAGGCATCCTGCCAGTAGGAGCGTGATGGCCGCACCATCCCTGCTGAGGGTGCTGACGCTGGCAAGGGCTCAAAATCAACCGGCCGCAGGGTTCTGATGGGCCGGGCGCCTGCCGTGGAATCGTGTTCTGTTGTGGTCTGATCACTCACCGAGGGCCTCACTTCAACCTGACCCTAGGGTCAATCCAGCCATACACAAGATCCACAAGGATCACCATAAAGACCAGGAATGTGCCATAAAACACTGTGGTTCCCATGATCACCGTGTAGTCGAGCTGCTGTACTGCCTGAACAAAGTAGCGGCCCAATCCCGGTACAGCAAACACCAGTTCCACCACAAAACCACCGGTGGTAATCGCAGCGATCGCCGGACCTAGCACGGTGATCACCGGCATCACCGCATTACGCAACTGATGGCGGGTAAAAATTCTGGCCGGCGGTACGCCCTTGGCCCGCGCAGTTCTTACATAATCGGAGCTGATCACTTCCAGCATAGAGGAACGCATCAGGCGCGTGAGGTAGGCCATGGTGCCCAGGCCCAGCACCAATGCGGGCAGCAGCATGTGCGACACCGTTCCCCAGCCAGCAACGGGCAACACGGAAAAGCCCATCATGGCATTCAGATTCACCAGCGACAGCTGGCCCAGCGCGGCAAATACAAAACTCGGTACGGAAATGCCCAGAATGACCAGGAACATGATGATGTAGTCGGGCAGTCGGTTGCGATACAACGCAGTTAACGCCCCCATCAGGATGCCGCCAAGCGCTGCAAATACAACTGCCAGCACTCCCAGGGTGGCAGACACCGGGAAATGTTCGCGGATGATGTCATTGACTTCACGGTTCTGCTGGGTAAACGAAATACCAAAATCACCGCGCAGCATATTGCCCATGTACATCAGATACTGCTCAAACAGCGGCCGGTCGAGTCCGTAACGGGCTTCAAGATTGGCGCGAATGGTTTCATTGGCCGCTCTGTCGCTGGACAAAGGATCGCCGGGTACGTTGTGCATGGCCACAAATGTCGCGGTGGCGATAAACCAAACGGTGATGATGCCTTGCAGAATGCGTTTGAGTGTATAGCTCCACATACGGTGTTATTCCTCAATCCAGGCGTAAGTGAAATCAATTTCCGCGCCGATAACCCGCCGCACCATGCCACGCAGCCGGGGGTCGGTGACGTAGACATAACCGCGCTCGTAGTTGGGGATGATCACCACATCTTCGTAAATCAGGCGCTGGATCTCGCCAAAGGCTCTCATGCGCTCCTCTGTATCCAGTGAGGACTGGGCGATACGAACCTGAGCGTCCAACGCATCGCTGGCATATCGGCCACGGTTATTCAGATTCCACGAGGTGAACAGGTCGGCAAAGGTTAGCGGGTCATCGTAGTCAGGACCCCAGCCGGCCATCACCATATCAAACTCACCTTGCGTCATTTTCTCCAGACGTTGCCGGAATATCTGCGAGTCGATGATGACGTCCACACCCAGATTACGCTTGAAAACTTCCTGATAATACTCAGCCTGCATCCGCGAGGTCGGTGTATCGCCGGTCAGCAGTGTCATTTGTGGCAACTGTTCCAGCCCGAGCTCGTCCAGCGCCCGCTGCAGGTACTCGCGGGCCAGCTCAATGTTGCGCTCATACACCGGTGCCGGGAACTCATCACGCAGAGAGTCATCAACACCACGCAGCCACACCGGGAACAGACTCTCGCCGGGCAGATAACCTGGCAACTTGATGACTCGGTTGACCAGTTCGCCGGAATCCTGTGCCAGATAAAATGCTTTGCGCAGGTTCAGGTTACGTGTCAGGCGTTCGTCACGGTGATTAAACTCGATGAAAAATACCGTGCCTTCCTGAAAACTCTGAATCTGCCAGCCCTGCAGCATAGCCTCGTCGAGCATGGTTGCGCCAAGATCTGCCATCACAATCTGTTTGTCTTTGAACAGATTCAACAAGGTATTCGGATCAGAGGTCATGTGTGCAAAGTTGATGACCTCAATCAGCCCACGATTGTCATCCCAGTAGTACGGGTTTTTTTCCAGGCGCAGACTGGAGCCATGCACCCAGCTAGTCATCATATAAGGGCCGTTGTAGAGCATCTCATGAGGATCAGCGCCGTAACGACCATTAGTGGCGTTGTAAAAGTCTTCCCGGGCTGGCAGGAATGTCACAAAGGCGACCATGCGATCAAAGTAGGCAATGGGCGTCTCAAGGGTTACGCGAAAGGTGCGGTCGTCCACAGCTTCGACGCCGAGGGACTCCAGCGGCAACTCACCGTTGTTTACTTTTTCGGCATTCAGAACAGGGTAAAGAATGAAGGCGTACTGGGATCCGATGGCGGGGGAAAGGGCATTGCGCCAGGCAAACACAAAGTCGTGGGCGGTCACCGGCTGGCCATCGCTCCACAGAGAATCCTCGCGCAGCCAGAAGGTGATTTCACTGCCATTCTGCTCCCAGCGCTCGGCTACCGCGCCTTCCAGATTTCCAAACTGGTCATACCGCAGCAGCCCTTCCATCACATGGTTCAGAATCATGCCGCTGACCGCATCGGTCGCGATCATGCTGTTCATTTGCGGGGGTTCATCGCGGAGGTACGTGGTGATCGTGTTTGCTTCGACGTCAACAGCAGCCCGTGATCCCCCGGCGGCACTGCTGGTCAAGCCGGCCAGCCAGTTGAGAGCAAACATCAAAACAGCAACGCCCAGCAATGAAATCAGTGTGAAGACAATAAGTTGCCGCCCGGCGGCACTCAAAAGACGGCTGTCAACAGATCTGTCTGGTTTCATTGGATTGAAGGACCCTGATTGTCACAATCCCCGAAGCATAACCCACCACGATTATCAGCGTCGATAGATTTGAACGGCTGCAGGATATTGGGCCAACGGGCAGGATTGTCGCCATGCTGCCTAGGTGTTTACGTATTGGCAGCCAGCTCCGGATCAGGCGCGCAGATCATCCACAAATTTTTTCACACCATCAAACCAGCTGGTCTTTTTGGGTGATTGCGACCCTTCAGATTCGCCAATGGTCTGAAACTCCTGCAGCAGTTCTTTTTGACGGCGTGTCAGTTGTACCGGAGTCTCCACCACGACGCGACACAACAGATCGCCCGCGCCACCACCACGCACCGAGGTCACGCCTTTGCCACGTAAGCGGAACAGCTTGCCAGTCTGAGTCTCTGCCGGAATTTTGAGCTTGACGCGACCATCCAGAGTTGGCACTTCGAGTTCGCCACCCAGCGCAGCATCTACAAAACTGATGGGGATTTCGCAGTGTAGATCACGGCCGTCGCGCACAAACAACTTGTGCTCGCGCATATGCACCTGAACATACAGATCACCAGACGGCCCGCCATTGGTGCCAGCCTGCCCCTCACCCGTCAGGCGGATGCGATCGCCTTCATCCACGCCTGCCGGCACTTTGACGGACAGGGTTTTCTGTTCTTCTACCTGTCCACGGCCATGGCAGGTATTACACGGATCTTTGATCTGTTTGCCGCTGCCATGGCAGCGCGGACAAGTTTGCTGCACAGAGAAAAATCCCTGTTGCATTCTGACCTGGCCAACACCGTTGCAGCTTGTGCAATCGACGGGGGCCGAGCCCTTCTTGGCGCCGGAACCGTCGCAGCTGCCACACACAACCGCGGTAGGAATACGGATCTTGACGGTGGTGCCTTTGACCGCATCCTCAAGATCAAGCTCGAGGTTGTAACGCAGATCTGCGCCTTTGCGCGCGCCAGCCCGACCGCCACCAGCTCTTGCGCCGCCAGCGCCGCCAAAAATATCGCCGAAAATATCACTGAAGATATCCCCGAAATCACCTGCGCCACCGCCGCCCCCACCCTGCTGATTAACGCCGGCATGACCAAACTGGTCATAACGCGCCTTTTTCTCAGGGTTAGACAATACTTCAAACGCCTCATTCGCTTCTTTAAAAAGCTCTTCAGACTCTTTGTTGTCCGGGTTTCTATCCGGGTGATGTTTCATGGCAACGCGACGGTAAGCCTTTTTTAAATCAGCTTCCGTCGCGTCGCGGGCTACGCCCAGCACTTCATAGTAGTCTCTTTTCGACATAGTCCTTCAGCCAGGCTTATTTATCTTTATCGTCCTTCACTTCTTCAAACTCAGCATCCACGGCATCATCTGCGCCGCTGTTTGCGTTGTTGCCCGAGGCACCGGCGTCTGCTGCGCCAGCACCACCACCCGCTGCCTGCTGCTCAGCGTACATTTTTTGCGCCAGGCCAGAAGAGGCTTCGGTCAGTTCTTTGGTGCGCTGCTCGATCTGGGTGATCTCGCCCGCTTTCATGGCATCTTCCAAGGCGGTGATGGCAGCCTCAATTTTAGCCTTCTCAGCATCATCCACTTTATCACCCGCGTCAGCGAGTGTTTTGCGAGTGGCATGGATAAGGCCATCGGCCGTATTACGTGCCGTGACCAGCTGCTCAAATTTTTTGTCTTCAGCCGCATTGGCTTCCGCATCTTTGATCATGCGCTCGATTTCTTCATCAGACAGACCGCTGGACGCTTTGATGACAATGGACTGCTGCTTGCCGGTAGCCTTGTCTTTGGCCGACACGTTCAGAATACCGTTGGCATCGAGGTCAAACGCTACCTCAATTTGCGGCATGCCTCGTGGTGATGGCGGAATATCACTGAGGTCAAACCGGCCCAGCGACTTGTTCTGGGTAGCCTGCTTACGCTCACCCTGCACCACATGAATGGTCACAGCCGTCTGATTATCATCAGCCGTTGAGAATACCTGAGTCTTTTTGGTCGGGATGGTGGTGTTCTTTTCGATCAGCACGCTGGTCACGCCGCCCAGGGTTTCGATACCCAAAGACAACGGGGTTACGTCCAGCAGCAGCACGTCATTCACTTCACCGGACAGAACGGCTGCCTGAATCGCTGCGCCCAAAGCAACAGCTTCGTCAGGATTCACGTCACGTCGCGCATCTTTGCCAAAGAACTCAGCAACTTTTTTCTGCACCATCGGCATGCGGGTCTGACCACCGACCAGAATCACGTCATCAATCTTACTGACATCGAGATTGGCATCTTTCAACGCCATACGCAGCGGCGCCATGGTGCGTTCAACCAGTTCTTCAACCAGTGATTCGAACTTGGCACGTGTCAGCTTTTGCACCAGGTGTTTTGGACCTGAGGCATCGGCAGTGACGTAGGGCAGATTAATTTCGGTCTGTTGTGCAGAGGATAATTCGATCTTGGCTTTTTCAGCGGCTTCTTTCAGACGCTGCAGGGCCAGCGGATCATTACGCAGATCCAGACCCGTCTCTTTCTTGAACTCGTCTGCCAGATAGTCGATCAGACGCAGGTCAAAGTCTTCACCACCGAGGAAGGTGTCACCATTCGTGGACAGTACTTCAAAGGTGTGTTCGCCATCGGTCTCGGCAATTTCGATAATGGAGATATCAAACGTACCACCACCCAGGTCGTACACAGCAATCGTGCTGTCTCCACCTTTTTTGTCCATGCCATAAGCCAGTGCCGCAGCAGTAGGCTCATTGATAATACGTTTGACTTCCAAACCCGCGATACGGCCGGCGTCTTTGGTTGCCTGACGCTGGGCATCGTTAAAGTAAGCTGGCACTGTCACGACCGCTTCGGTCACTGGCTCGCCAAGGTAATCCTCAGCGGTCTTTTTCATCTTTTTCAGCACCTGGGCAGAAATCTGCGGAGGCGACATGTTCTCACCATTCACGCGCACCCAGGCATCACCATTGTCAGCTTTGGAAATTTCGTAAGGCACCATCTTGATGTCTTTCTGAACAACGTCATCTTTGAATTGACGGCCGATCAGTCGCTTGATGGCAAACAGCGTGTTTTTCGGGTTGGTGACCGACTGACGTTTGGCGGGCTGCCCTACCAGCGTTTCACCGTCTTTGGTATAGGCGATGATCGACGGGGTGGTGCGATCACCCTCAGCATTCTCAAGCACTTTGGCTTTGCCACCCTCCATAATCGCCACACAGGAATTGGTGGTACCCAGGTCTATTCCGATTATCTTGCCCATACATTTTCTCCAGTGATTTCACCCAGAACCGCCAGCGGCCGGGGAACTTCATTCATTAAATAATCAAAAACAATTTGTTACCGCATTGACGCTCTATATTTGGATTAAGCCAACCGATTTCAAGGGCGTCCGAAAAATTTCAATCTGTAGCAGCGACACAAGAATCAGCGTGTAGTCACCGCTGGAACTCATGCCTTGGTGTCGATCGTGGCGGCCGGCGCGCGCGCCACCACCACCATGGCGGGACGCAACACCCGACCGTTCAGGCTGTAACCTTTTTGCATAACGGACAACACACTGTCAGGTTCAGCCGTTTTGCTTTCCACCATTGCGATTGCCTGGTGGAAGAGCGGATCAAAGGGCTCCCCCACAGGATCCAGCATCTCAACGTTGAACTTACGCAGACAATCCACAAAACTTTTCAGCGTCAGTTCTACACCCTGCTTGAGGGCCAGCAGCAACGCGTTATCATCCGTGCCAGAGGCCTGCAGCGCACGCTCGAGGTTATCGATGACCGGGAGCAGCTCTGACAAGAGTCGCTCCTGACCATATTTATGAGCTTTCTCAATATCCTGTTCTGCCCTGCGGCGAATATTCTGCGCATCGGCATGCAGACGCAGCACTTCGGTCTGGTGACCAGCGATCAGCGCCTCAGCTTCGGTCAGCTTGCTTAATGCCTCATCCAGCGTCATCTCAGCACCGTCAAGATCCTGATCCAAATTAAAACCTGAATCGCTGTTTTGCTCGTCTGCCTGCCCGGTCGTATGATCGTTCATGGGTTTTATCTCTTCTTTGTTAAGGTCATTTGTAATCGCACATTGCTGACCAGCTAAGGGCCAATGTCTGCTCAATATGGGGACGCCATGATATGATTCAAGGCCTTTAATTGACACATCAGGGCATGTTGACGCCAACGGCACAACAACTGACCGAGCTGAACGCATCAGTAGCAACTATAGTAACCAGACCATGCTGACCAATTTGTCGATACAGAATTACGCCATCGCATCTGCACTGGACATCAGTTTCCGCGCAGGGCTGACAGCCATTACTGGCGAAACCGGAGCCGGCAAGTCCATTATTCTTGGAGCACTGGGACTGGTGCTGGGTGACCGTGCCGATCGTGACGTGGTGCGTGATGGTTGTGAGCGCGCCGACATCACTGCCGAGTTTGATATCTGTTTATTGCCGGCTGCCACGGCTTGGCTGACTGACAACAGCCTGAGCTCCGACGATGATGCCGCGCTGTGTCTGATCCGGCGTACTGTTGGCGCAGACGGCCGTTCACGAGCCTGGATCAACAATACCCCAGTAACGCTGCAGGCACTGGCGGCACTGGGCGAACTGCTGATGGATATCCATAGCCAGCATGAACACCATTCACTGTTGAAAAAAGCCACTCATCAACAACTGCTGGATGACTTTGCAGGTCACCAGACTCAGGTCAGATCACTGCGCGATATTACCATTCAGTGGCGCGAGTGCCAGCAAGGTCTGCAGAAATTGCAGGATCAGTCAGCCGAACAATCCGCACTCAATGAACTGGCGCGTTATCAACTGACCGAACTTGAAGAGTTGAACCTGGGGCACGATGAGCTGGAGTCGCTGGACAAGGAACTCGATGAACTGGCTCAGGCAGACTCCAGGCTCGCGGGCATCCAGTCCCTGCTGTTGTTATGCCGTGAAAACGACGAAGGTAATATCCGTCAGCAACTGCAACAGGCATTGCATGTGCTCGGTCAGCTCAACCAGTCCAAAAAGACAGACAATCAATCAGTGGTCTCGTCACAACTGGCCTCGATCGACGATATGCTCAACACGGCTCTCATTCAGGTTGAGGAGGCCGCCGACGAACTGCATCGGCTGACAGAGCGGATTGAAATCAATCCGACGCGTCTTGATCAGCTCAATCGCAGGCTCAACGATATCCACCAGCTGGCGCGCAAACATAAAGTGCGTCCCGATGAACTGACAGAACTTCAACAGCGCCTGCAGACCCAACTGGCCAATGTCATGCAGAATGCTGACCAGATGCAACAGCTGGGACTGGAACTGAAGCGGCTGCAAACGGCCTGGCAGACCTTGGCCGAGACCTTGAGCCAGCAGCGACAGCAAGCGGCCGCCAAGCTAAGTAGCGCCGTCAATCAGCAGTTGCAGGCGCTCGCCATGAGTGAAGCCAGTCTCAGTGTACAACTCCAACGCAATGAATCTAACGTTCCCGCGCCATACGGAATGGAGCAAACCGAGTTTCTGATCAGTACCAACCGGGGACAGACACCGCGTGCATTGGGCAAAATTGCGTCGGGAGGCGAGTTATCTCGCATCAGTCTGGCCATTCAGGTGATCACGGCCATGACCTCACAAATACCGTGCCTGGTGTTTGACGAGGTGGATGTGGGTATCGGCGGGGCGGTGGCGCGCACGGTCGGCAAACTACTACGCCAACTGGGAGAGCGCGGCCAGGTTTTATGCGTCACTCATCAGGCTCTGGTGGCCGGTCAGGCGCACCAGCACTATCGTGTCAGCAAAGCTGCGGACGGCGATAAGGCTCATTCACAGCTCAACGAACTGGACAGCGGACAGCGCACCGAGGAGATCGCCCGCATGCTGGGCGGTGAAACTGAGCAAGGGTTTATCAGCGATGAGTCACTGGCGCACGCCAGAGAGTTACTGTCAGCCTGACCTCAATGCGGTCAGGTCAACCTGCAATCAGCGCAGATTCCGTACAGATACAGACTGTGATCGGTGATTTCAAAACCAAAATCGGCGGCAATCTTGTTTTGTCTTGCCTCGATGGTCGGATCCAGAAACTCCTCAACCAGTCCGCATTTGTTGCAGACCAGATGGTCATGATGTTCAACTGTATGCAACTCAAACACCGAATGCCCGCCTTCAAAGCGGTGTCGCATCACTAAACCTGCTGATTCAAACTGCGTCAACACCCGATAAACCGTTGCCAGGCCGACCTCTTCACCGGCCTCAATCAATGCCTTGTAGACATCTTCGGCGCTTAGATGACGCGTGTCTGAATTCTCCAGCAATTGCAGGATTTTCACTCTCGGCAAGGTGACTTTAAGACCAGCTTTGCGCAATTCCTGATTTTCAGACGACATATCAACTCTCGTACAGATGGAGTGAATTTTTCCGGTAGACTTGGTTGTGTGTTTTACCATCCGGAGCGGCTGGGGTATTATGCACACTAACTTAGACAGATGAAAGTTCATGCCCCAGGGCAACAAGAGTATCCGGTAAACCTATGCAGAGCAGAAGCATCAAAAAAAGCCCTTTAAAATCATGTATCACCTTCGCAGGTGTCGTGATTCTGGCGCTCACAACCAGTGCCTGTTCAGGCATGCGTGTTCCGCAGTTTCCCGGTGTTTACAAGATACCGATTGCTCAGGGCAACATCATCACCCAGGAAATGATTGATCAGCTGGAACCCGGCATGACTCGCCGGCAAGTGGTTTTTGTGATGGGAACTCCCTTGGTGCGTGATCCCTTCCAGCAGGATCGATGGGATTATGTGTTTAACTACCAGCCAGGTGGTGGTATTCGAGGCCAGGAAAGGGTAACGCTCAGATTTGAGAACGACCTGCTGGTAAGTCTAAGCGGTGACTTCGAGCCCGGCCCCGAGTCGGCATGGTTTGATACTGGTGACACCGCCGACGTTAGCGCGGATACCAATTCCTGATGCCGATATCACGGGAAGTATTTTTGACATGAGCAGCACGGATTTTCACAGCTTCCGTCCCGCCGTCAGCACCCGCCAGATCAGTGACCTGAGCTCGGGCAACAGCACAACAGAACAGGTTTTGGACCGCGCCCAAGCAATCTGCGCCAGCCAGGGCGCCAAACTGACTGACAAACGCAGGCGTATCCTGCAGGTAGTCCTGCAATCGGCGGAACCTTTATCCGCCTATCAGATAGCGGATCAGTATCGTGACCTTTACGGTAAAACATTGTCGGTGATGTCTGTCTACCGGATGCTCAATTTCCTCAAGGACAATGAACTGGTGCACCGGTTGGAAACCACTAACCAGTACCTGCCATGCTCCCACATCAGCTGCAACCACGCCCATGAGGTGCCACAATTTCTGATCTGTGACAGCTGTAAGACGGTGGATGAGGTGGGTATTCGCAAGGAAATTCTGCAGGAACTCAGCGCCAATATCGAAGACACCGGATTCGCTCTGGCGCGTCAGCAACTGGAGTTTCGCGGGCTGTGCCGCGCCTGCCAGACGGCAAGCACAGCCCCTGCATAACAAATGGTGATTGCTACCTGATCGTTCAGATTATTGAATCGAGACAGGCGGTCTTGCCGGCAGTTCACCAAACATATCCATGGTTGGAAGGTCAGGTTTGAAGGCGCGGTGGCAGCTTTCACAGGTTTCCACCAATTGCGCGCCGGCTCGCTCCATCAAATCCATATTGCGGCTGCGAACAGCATTTACCGCACGTTTACCATCCTGACTTAACTGCTCCGCCAGACGCTGCCAATCCGGGTTAGATGTCCACGCCTGATCCAAGGGTCCGGTGCCGGGATATTTAAGCAGTGCACCACCAAGTTCTACCTGATAAGCCAGATGTTCCAGCTCTCGCCAATCCTGATCGGATTGAGGGCTGGCCCAAACGGCTGCCCATAGCGGGTCGGCCGCCTTGTTGATAAGAGCCACCATCACTTCATTCAGACTCACCGGCAACACCACGGCATTGGCTTCGCCAGCAGAAAGCTCCTCTGAATCGCTGCAGGCGGTAAGCGCAGAACACAAAACCAGAGCACACAGCGTAGGTAATGTTGCGAAACGCCGGATTCCTTTCATTTCCGGGAGGTTTTTGTTCAGAGTTGCGTTGGATCTTTGCATCTTGATACCCCTTATTTGTTTTAAAGAAAGATTGTTGTGGAACATTAAACGTCTTGTGCTTTTTATGGTAAACCTACGTTCCGTGGTATCACACTGCCATTGTTCATTTGATGACTGTTTACTGATACAACTCAAAAATTTTTGGCAAACTGCCGTAATCCGTCAACACCCAGCACATCATGCGCCGCAAGAATGAGATCCTGGCGTGGAAGTTTGCCCAAGTGTTTGGCGAGTGTGGCCAGATGGATCTCCTCCTGCGTTTTGCGCTCAGCCAGAAAACCCTGCATGCCATCAGGCAAGCGTTTGTTGACAATCAACGCCGCTACATCGACGCCGGCACGGGCCAGTTGTTCAGATAATTCAATAGTTTCCAATACCGGCAAGCGCTCAGCTGCCAACACAATCACAAAACCAGTCTGCCTATGATCAGCAATCACATCGCGCAACCCGGCAAAGCGTTGTTTGCGCCGGTTCAACATCCTCCGAATGCGGCTCTCACGATCTTCTTCGATTTCGTGAGGCGCGCCACCCAGAGCGTTGTTGCCGGTATCTTTATCACTGGCCAGACTTTTCAACACGGCAGTGAAACGGTCGGCTTTTTCGCGGCGTTTGATCAGACCGTCGGTCCATACCGACATCATTTCCGGCAGAGCCATCAAACGTGCCGTATGCCCGGACGGCGCGGTATCAAAGATAATCAGATCATAGGCTGCACTTTGCTCCACTACTTCGGCAATACGCTCCAGAATTGCGGCTTCCTGCATACCTGGAGCATCACGCGACAACGCCATATGTTTGTCAATTTCAGACGCCAGATGTATCGGCATGATTCTGCGTAACGCCGCGGTTACCTCTTCCAGATGCTTTTCGACTGTCAGCTCCGGATCAAGCTCAAGTCCGTCAAGTCCCGGCGCCAGACGCACCGGTGTGGGGCCAATTTTGCGGTCAAATAAATGTCCAAGGTTGTGCGCAGGATCAGTGGACACCAACAACACCCGTTTGCCTGCGTCTGCCATGGCCAGCGCGGTTGCTGCAGAGACCGTAGTTTTCCCAACACCGCCTTTGCCACCAAAAAACAACACACGCCGCTCGGCGGCTAACGCTAACAACATTTCACGTGATCCAGTGGTGAGTGTTCCATGCCCATACGACGGTGCCACTCATGGAATCGATCGTATACAACCGGCAATAACTCAAGTGTGTAATAGGCGGCAGGATTCGGTACGCCGAGAGTTTCTGCAAAGACCATCAACATAAACAGATCATCTTCATCGCGCTGAGCACGGGCAAACGTCTGTCTGTAGGGCGATATGTAGAACTCACGCAGGCCGTGTTCTATACGCTGGTATAGCGAGTCTTTGGATTTATTGTCGCCACTCATCAGGTCATTTCCGTTTTTTCTTGCGTGCTGCACGCAGCAGCCGCGCTTTGTTGGGATCCAACTGCAAGGGCCGGTACAACTCTAGGCGATCGCCGTCCTTCATTAGGTAGTCAACTGGCAGAGGGCTGCTGCGGCCGTCGAGTAATCGCGAATAAATCCCCATCTCGAGACTGAACAGATCTGTGTCGGGCAGTTGCGACTGCAGATTACTGAGCCTGAGCGCGTCCAACGCTGATTGCCCCTCTGACAGTGTCACAGCGACTTTGATTTGTTTGTGTGGCAGCGCATAGACAACTTCCACTTCAATCATTTAACACCGTAGACCTTTTGCGCGCGATTAACAACCTCGTCCACCAGTGAGTTGGCCGAATGCTGAAAGAGCTTTTCCATGGCTGCCCCCAACAACCCGCCGGCCCATTCAAAGTGCATAACCAGACTGACTTTACTGGCATCTGTCGTAAGGGCCTTGAAGTGCCAGGTGGCACTGAAACTTCGAAAAGGCCCTTCGACCAGCGTCATATCCATGCGCTCTCCTGCCGTCAGCAGATTGCGAGTGGTAAACGAGTAACGCAGGCCCGCTTTGCCCAGTGTCAGCTTGCCAATTAACTCGTCCGGGGTTCGGCTGATTTCCTCTGCAGCGATACACCCGTGCATAAACTGCGGATACTGACTGACATCGTCCACCAGCGCATACATCTGATCGGCGGAATACGGCACCAGCGCACTGCGCTCAATCGTGATCATTCAAACAGTCATCCGGCGAACACCATCAACAGGTCGACCGCGAAATATTTCTGGGCCACGGAATTGATGAAGACAAACATCAACACCAGCGGTACAAACGTACGCAACGAAAAACTCAGGTAGCGTTGTAACAAGCTGTTTCTAAAAGACTCATCACCTTGGCTGAGTTCGTCAATAAAACCATCGCGCCAGCGATACGCGCAAAAAATACAAATCATGAACCCGACCAATGGCAGGATCACTTCCGAGAAGGTATCAGCGATCAGATCAAAAAACGAACGAGGCCCCCCGCCATAAGGAATAAAATCCGTCAGGAATGGTGACATTCCAAATGACAACGCTGCCAGCAATGCAAAGGTTGTGACCAGCACGGCCTGGATCAACACGGCTTTTCGTCTTGAAAAATTGTGCTCATCAATCATGTATGCGATTGGAATTTCCACAATCGACACCAGCGAGGTAATTGCGGCAAAAAACACCAGTATAAAAAAGCTGCCCGCGGCCATGCTGGCACCGAAGTAACCCACTGCGTCCTGCATGGACAGAAAAATCTGCGGGAGGTAGGTGAAGATCAAGCCAATACTACTTGAAGACAATTCGTCTGGATTGGTGGATGGGTTAAATGCAAAGATAGCGGGTAGGATAAGCAAGCCCGCCAAAAAGGCGAATGAAGTGTCCGCCGTCGCCACAAAACTGCCTGAGCGAACAATTTTGTCTTGTCGGCTAAAGTACGAGCCGTAGGTGATCATAATGCCCATACCAAGCGACAGCGAGAAAAACGCCTGGTTGAGGGCGGCATTTAATACACCACCGTTAAATCTGCTGAAGTCGGGTATCAGGTAATAGCGCACACCAAGGATAGCGTCGTCCAGTGTCAGAACAAACACGATCAGCATCAGGAGCATTGCAAAGAGTATTGGCATCGCCACCTTGGCCAAACGTTCGATTCCACCCTTTACACCGCCTAACAAAATGCCAAATACGATGACTTGCAGCAGAATAAACCAAGGAAAAATGCTCGGCGAGGCGATCATCTCGCCAAATGCATCAGTGGTCGCCAATGCCTCCAGTTCTCCGGTGAAGGCACGGAACATAAATATCACGATCCACACCGTAACTACCGTGTAGAAAACGGCAATCATAAAAGGAGTCAGTATGGCCAAGCGTCCCGCCCAGCGCCAGGGACTCCCCTCTCCGGCCAGTGCAATGAACGCTCCGACGGGATTACGACGGGTTTTTCGACCCATGGCAATCTCAGCGAGCAACACTGGATAACAAATCAAGGCAACAAACAATATGTAGACAATCAGAAACACTGCCCCGCCATTCTTGGACGCCAGAACAGGAAACGCTACCAGGTTACCTAAGCCGATGGCGGAACTTGCAGCCGCCAGAATAAAACCAAGACGGGAACTAAACTGACCTCGCTCTACCGCCATAACATCCTCTCTTATTGTAGTAATACGTTACTGTGTTGTGATCAATTGACGCGCTCTTCCGGCTTGTACTAACGGCCTCACCGGATAATGGGTATAATCCGCCGCCATGGCAAAACCAAAGAAAGCAAAGACAACCGATACTACCATTGTCCGAAATAAAAAGGCTCTCCACGATTACTTTATCGAGGATACTTTTGAAGCCGGGCTGGTACTTGAGGGCTGGGAAGTCAAAAGCCTGCGCGAAGGCAAAGGGCAACTGACGGACAGTTATGTGATCGTCAAGGACGGTGAGGCATTCCTGCTCGGATGCCACATTACCCCGCTGAACAGCGCCAGCACCCACGTGATAGCCGATCCTGACCGCACCAAAAAACTGCTGTTACACCGCAAGGAACTCGCTCGCTTGTTCTCCAGCGTCCAGCAAAAAGGTTACACCTGCATTGCCACCACCATCTATTGGAAAGAGCACCTGATCAAATGCAAGATCGCATTGGCTAAAGGTAAAAAGGATCACGACAAGCGCGGCGCTGAAAAAGACCGCGAGTGGCAGATTGAAAAGCAACGCATTGTGCGCCACAAAAACCGCTGATACGTTGCCGCTGGTACGCAGCAACTGTACCAGCTCTGACGGCATCGTAAAAACCAGGAACCGACCCGCTTATGAGCATTAAAGCCGCCATTTTTGACTGGGATGGCACCGTTGTAGACTCCGTTGAACACATTACCGACTGCCTGCATCACGCCGCTGTCAGCATCGGATTTCCGGCACTTGAACGCGCCGCTTACCGCGACATCATTGGCCTGGGCATCGTTGAAGCATTGAAACGCCTGTATCCCGGTTTGAATAAAGAACAAACCGTGCTGATGCGCGAAGCTTACAGCACACACTTTATGGCGACCTCGGCCAGCAACCAGCACATTTTTCCCGGCATGATTGATATTCTGCAGGACTTGCATGCCACCGACCGACGCTGCGCCGTCGCCACCGGCAAAAGCCGGCGTGGCCTTGATCAGGCGCTGCAAGCCAGTCAGCTGTCGCCCTGGTTCCACATCACCCGCTGCGCTGACGAAACCCGCTCCAAACCCGACCCCAAAATGCTGATTGAAATCCTTGAGCACTTTGAGCTGGAACCCACTGATGCCGTGATGATTGGCGACACCAGTTACGACCTGCAGATGGCACAAAACATTGGCATGCCGGCAATTGGTGTGCGTTGGGGCGCTCACAGCGAGAACGTACTGGCGCAGTTCAAACCCATCGCCATTGTCAGCAACAGCAAGGAGCTGCGCGATCTGCTGAACCGGTGATTGCTGTCACAGACTTGAAAAAATCAGTTCAGCCTCCATTAAGAATGCTGTGGTAGACTGAGTTCCACATTGGGGCCGATTTGGATTCGACGCCGGTATCAAACCCTGAGGTGCATGTCGAGAGGGTATAGACTCTCGTAAATCAATCTATGCAACTTTATAGTTGCCAACGACGAAAGCTACGCACTCGCTGCCTAATTAGGCGCAGCGAGCGGTCGCCCCGGGATGCCTGTAAACCGGTGTATTGCGACTGTCATATAGAACAGGATCGCTAGCCTAGTGCGCCTGACACGAAGCGGCTAAAAGTATCGGGCTCGCCCAAACCACCCTGCCCGTCGGGCCGGTAAGGGTTAACTTAATAGACGACGCTAAACATGTAGATCCAAAGGCAGCGGACTGACGGACGGGGGTTCAAATCCCCCCGGCTCCACCATTAACACTTACCAACCCCGCCAGGCCCCAAGCCTGGCGGGGTTTTTTATTTGGGCTGGCGGACCTGGCCACCCGCAGCGACGCCTGATTTTGGCATTCCCGGCCCGTTTTTCTTCTCTCTTTCTCTGCTGTTGAATTGCACTTAAAACTGACCCACTGGGAGTGCGGACACTTACGAAGAACTAAACGTTTTTTGTCTTGTCTGTTGAACGATTGTCTGTTTACAATCGATTACAATTTGATCAATCGGGAAATGATGAAGACACTTCGCGCAGAAGGTTTCAACAAATGCTCGGAAAAACATTGACTTGTGGAAAAATAATCCAGGTTGGCAGCAGTATCAAAACTGGAAAAATCCTACTCAATCTGCTGATGCAACCGATCCTCTTGATAATTAGATATACGACCGGATCAAGGGAGGATCAATCATCCAATTGAACATGGGCCATAGAATGCGTCTTTGCCAACTTGCTTACACTGGTAAACACCCAAACCGCAGCTAACGAATATCACTGGAACCAACCCGCATGAGCAATACCGCCATAAAAAAACCCAACGCCGTCAAAGCTGCTTGGCGACGCATCAAAGACCGTTTAAAACTTAGCTGGATAGTCTGGTTTTATATCTGTGCGCGGAGGACTGTTGGCGGGAGTGTGTTGTTGATCCTTCTATTTATTTCTTTATTCTCGAGTAGTTTGGGAATTTCTGGATATCTGGCTGAGCGCCACTATGCATCGTGGAACGAATTGCCATGCCAAACTGGCAAGATTGTAAAGACAACAGAAGGGAGACGGAAACCGCCAACCATCACATTGGTTGATGACGCAGGGGTGGAGCACAAGCTTTATGCGCCACGCTATCTTGACAAAACCCTATACGGCCAGTCTGTTAAGGTTTGCTTTACCTCAGTTTGGGAAATATACCCGCCGTTTTTTTACCGAGACG
>CALQJO020000030.1 GCA_943330915.2 Rhodoferax sp. OV413
GCAGCGGTATGTCCTAGCCATATACCGCTGGTCGCCTACTACCGCGACGAAAAAGCGTTGATTCATGAGGAAGCGGACTGCGGCGAATCGTCCAGATGGCAAGCTTTATTCGAGAAACACCAGCAACGTCAGGCTGACAATGTTGTTGCAGTGCAGCAACGCAAACTTGAAAAACTACAGCACAAACTGGTGTCAATTGCCGAAGGAGAAAACCCCGGCAAAGAACCTGTGGTGGAATCTGGCAGCCCGGTCAGCCATAAATCTGCTGAGCTGATTAAAAGTGAAATCGAAGCGGCTGTGGCCAGAACACGCGCCCGCAAAGCAGAGTTGCTTCAAAAAGCTGACATAAACAGGGATGGTAGCCAGTGATCCGCAACGAGCACCGCATCAGCAGCCCGTTCTTAAAACCCGCCAGCACGGTGACAGGCGTGATGGCGACAGTCTTGATGGCACTTATTCCGGCTGCGATGTGTTACACATGGTTCTTCGGGATTGGTTTTCTGATCAATCTGGCAATTACCTCTGTTTTGGGCCTGCTAATTGAAGCCTTGGTAATGCGCGCTAGAGGCCGGCCGGTGTTTTTTTATATTGGTGATCTGAGCATGCTGGTCACTGCGGTGTTGCTGAGTTTTGCCTTGCCGCCAGGCTCACCCTGGTGGCTTGCAGCGAGTGGCATTTTTATCGCGAGCGTTTTTGGGAAACATGTGTTTGGCGGTTTAGGTCACAATGTTTTTAATCCCGCCGCATTGGCATATGTGAGTTTGTTGGTGATGTTTCCTCTGCATATGACGGGTTGGTATTTGCCAGGCTCGGGCAGTTATGCTGAGGCGCCTATTGATCCGCTGAGCGCTTTTGGAATCTATACCAGCCTGCAACTGAGTTTTCCTTTTCTACGCGAGATGGCACTGACCCCGTTTGCGGTAGTACCTGATGGATTTGCAACCGCGACACCCCTGATCGAATACAAGTTCGCCGCACCAGCACGCATCCTGATGGCTCAGACCGAAGGGTTCTCCGTATGGGACCGTCAGGCTCGCACAGGCTGGGAAATGCTGGCCCTGAGTTTTGCTGCAGGAGGCCTGATACTGCTGTGGCAAAAAGTCATCAGCTGGCACATACCGATGACGGTTATTGCCACGGTGCTCGTGCTGTCGACGTTGTTTTATCAGCCCGGACAAGAAGCCATTGTTGGTTCGCCATGGTTACATTTGTTCAGTACATCCACGATCATCGGCGCCTTTTTTATCGCCACGGATCCGGCCAGCTCGCCGTCCAGTGCAGCTGGCAAGCTGATTTATGGTGTGCTGATCGGCACGGTTATGTACACCATCAGAATATGGGGAAGTTATCTGGACTCGGTAGCTCTTTCCATACTGCTGGTGAATATGTGTAGCCCATTGATTGACGAGTGGACTGTTCGTACCCCCCTGGGACGCTCACGCGTCGGGAAAAAATCGCCATGAAACCGCTAACGCATTTGTTTAACAGCAGCGGCAGTGTTTCTTCGCTGGTGGTGTTATCGCTGGCATCGTTGATTGCAGCGAGCAGCAGTAGCGGTCTGGCCTTGTTGATAGGCTTGAGCAGCTGGGTTGTGCTGTTGATTTGCACGGCAGTGTTGTGCCTGCTGGCGCCTATGCTGCGAAAAGAGCCTCTGTTATTGGATGCCGGATCAGCCTTTACGCTGAGTATTGTGGCGGCTTTGCTGGCCACTGTTGTGACAATACTGAGTGTGACTCTGCAGTTGTTGCGCTACGAAGCCACCGTATTTGCGGGGTTATGGTTGCCGTTGATCGCTTCAAATGCATTGATTTATATGCACCTGCTTGGCACATGGGAGCAGGCTAATGCAGCAGCCATAAAAGTTGCTCTGTGGCGAGGAGCCTTGTTTTGCTCTGTCCTGTTGGGGTTGGCGGTGATGCGCGAATTGTTGGGTACCGGCGTGGTCTTGAGTAATCTGCATCTGTTAAATCCGGCATGGTCAGAGTCAGGTTTTGTCATTATCACTGACTATCCGCGACTGAAATTGTTTGCCATGTCCAGCGGAGGTCTACTCGTGACTGCAATGATGCTCGCCTTGATTAACTGGATTAAAAGTCAGCAGGCACCTGTATCTGATCGGCGCACACCCGCAGAGGACAAACGCGTGAGGGTAACCGGGAGAATCCGATGAATCGTGAAAAACGCACAGCCATCTTTACCCGGTTACGCGCTGAAAATCCTGACCCAACAACGGAGCTTGAGTTCAAAACTACGTTTGAGTTGTTAATCGCCGTTATTCTGTCTGCCCAGGCGACCGATGTCAGCGTGAACAAAGCGACCCAAGTGCTGTATCAGGTGGCGAACACACCCGAGGCGATACTTGCCTTGGGTGTTGATGGTTTAAAGCCATTTATCAAGACAATCGGGTTGTTTAACACCAAAGCTGAAAATGTCATCAAGACCTGCAAAGCCCTGGTCGACAAGCATGAGTCGGTTGTACCGGCTACCCGGGAAGCGCTGGAAGCCCTGCCAGGCGTTGGACGAAAAACCGCTAACGTGGTGCTTAACACTGCGTTCAGGCAACCGGCAATGGCGGTTGACACACATATCTTCCGCGTCTCAAACCGCACAGGTATTGCGCAAGGTAAAAATGTGCTTGACGTCGAAAAGCGATTGCTGAGGCTGGTACCGTCTGAGTTTCTGCTGGACGCGCACCATTGGCTGATATTACATGGCCGTTATGTTTGTACCGCCAGAAAGCCTCGCTGCGGCGCGTGTACAATTTATGATTTATGCGACTTCAAGCAGAAAACTGAGGAGTAGTCTGATGCGCGTCAGCGTTATAGTGTCCACCTACAACTCCCCTGCATGGCTGGAGAAAGTACTGATCGGGTATATGTGCCAATCGACACAGGACTTTGAAATGATCATTGCGGATGATGGGTCTCGCGAAGAAACCGCCCGCTTGATCAGTGACTTGCAACAGCGCGCGGCGTTTCCGATAAAGCATGTCTGGCAACGAGATGATGGGTTTCGTAAATGCCGGATTCTGAACAAGGCAATTCTGCATGCTACAACGCCCTACATTGTTTTTACGGATGGCGACTGCATACCCAGAACCGATTTTGTCGCGACTCATGTCAATCGCGCCGAGCCCGGTTTTTATTTGTCAGGCAGCTATTTCAAATTGCCGATGAGCACCAGTACAGCCATTACTGAGGATGATATAAAAAGCGCACGCTGTTTTGATAAACGCTGGTTATACGCGCACGGCTTGCCCCGTTCTCGCAAAACCCTGAAGATTTCAGCCAGTCCATTCTGGGCTCCCGTGTTGAATAAAATCACGCCGACCCGCTGTAATCTGAAAGGGTCCAACGCGTCAGCCTGGCGAGCAGATATCATGCGGGTCAATGGATTTGATGAACGTATGCCCTGGGGCGGCGAGGACCGTGAGTTTGGCGTACGCTTGATCAATGCAGGCATCAAACCACGCCATGTTCGTTACGATGCCATTTGTATTCATCTGGATCATGCCCGTGGATATGTTGATCCAGAGCGGGTCAAGGCCAACAAAGCGTTACGGCAGCTTAATGAAAAAAATCGGGTAACTCAGACGCAGCACGGTATCAACCAGTTAGTCGACAGCGGTTATCTTGCGCAGCTTTAGTTCCAGACTGTTCAACCACTTCAGCCATCGACTGCCCTGCAGCGGATGATAAACCCAAGGGATTTTTACATTCAGCCGGCCGGCTACGTCCTCGCAAATCTGCAGGTAAATTTCCGCGTAAGGCTCCTCATCCGGTGAACGCGACAGGAAATCCTGTTCGGCTTGACCCTGCATTATCTGAAGAGGGTACAAACCACAATGATGCTTTTTCTCGCCAAGACGCAATGCCAACGTGCGTCGCTTCCCGCGCCAGGTCGGTGCGGCCGGCAGCCATGCCACAAAAGGGTTCTGCCAATAAGCCATCGGCTTAAACAAGTGCTTGGCCCGCTGTTCGTTCAGTGACTCACGGCCGCAAAATTGCCAGTTACTGGTTCTGAGCCTGCCCACGCTTGCAATAAAGATGTCGGAATACCAGGAGCCTACGCTGCTGCCCGGCCTTATGTTGTAGTAAACCTGCTCCGGTTCATGATAATCAATGTTATTGCGACGACGCTCGCTGCCTTTCATAAACGCATGGTGCACAAAACCTCGTTGTGCGCTCCCAGTGAACCACTGTTCCAGCGCGCTGGCCTCAGCGGTGGTGAAAGTGCGTATCAGTTGCATGTCATCCTGCACGGTACAGATCAGATCTTCATCGCTGAGTGTGTCCAGCGCCAATTGCAGATTCCCGTATAGTCCGCCATGTTTGCTGTGAGACTTGCCGTCGGGCTTGGGTGGTTGTATCACTCTGCAATGACTTTTTGCCTCGGCCAACAGGTTGATGGTAGCCGGGTCGGTACTATTGTCATCGATGATTAGGACTGGAAAATCAGGAGCACAGCGTTTGAGGCTGGCAAGGCAATTCGCCAGAAAATCGCCACGATTAAAAGAGAAGACTACAAAATGCAGCATCGCATCAGTCACTGCGCAGATTAGCGCCGGTTGGGTAGAGATAACAACGGTGTGGGCCATCACTGATTGGCTCAGCAATGGCCCGGGTCAAAACTTCAGGCTCAGATTTTTCGTCCTTTACCTGCAGCGATGCGCAGGCGCAAGGCATTCAGTTTGATAAACCCGCCTGCGTCTGCCTGATTGTACGCACCAGCATCATCTTCGAAAGTGGCAATTTTGACATCAAACAGCGAGTCAGCCGATTCTCTGCCAACAACAGCCACATTACCTTTGTACAATTTCAGTCTTACGGTGCCATTAACGTACTGCTGAGAGTAGTCAATCAGCGCCTGCAAGGCTTTCCTTTCAGGAGAGAACCAGTATCCGTTATAGACCAATGAGGCATACTTGGGCATCAGTTCATCTTTGAGGTGGGCGAGTTCTCTGTCCAGCGTCAGCGACTCAATTGCACGGTGCGCTTTTTGCATAATGGTGCCACCGGGGGTTTCATAACAGCCACGTGACTTCATGCCCACATAGCGATTTTCAACGATGTCCGCACGGCCAATGCCGTTTTCTCCGCCGACCTTGTTCAAATGAGCCAGTACGGTCGCAGGCGACATCGGCTGACCATCAATGGCTACGATGTCGCCATTCTGGTAACTCAGTTCAATGTAGGTGGCTTTATCAGGCGCGTTCTCGGGGGATACAGACCATAACCACATGTCGTCTTCAGGTTCTGCCCCTGGGTTCTCCAGATGATCGCCTTCGTAGGAAATATGCAGCAGGTTTGCATCCATAGAGTATGGTGACTTCTGACCGCGCTTCTTCTCGACTGGTATGTTATGAGCTTCACAGTAGGCCATAAGTTTGTCACGGGAAGTCAGATCCCATTCCCGCCAGGGTGCGATTACCCGGATGCCCGGTTTCAGAGCATATGCGCCGAGCTCAAACCGCACCTGATCGTTGCCTTTGCCAGTTGCGCCGTGGGAAATAGCATCTGCGCCGGTTTCATTGGCAATTTCGACCAGGCGTTTGGCGATCAGTGGTCTCGCGATAGACGTGCCCAGCAGATACTCCCCTTCATAAAGCGCGTTGGCACGAAACATGGGGTAGACAAAGTCACGGACAAACTCTTCGCGCAGATCTTCGATATAGATCTGTTTGATGCCCATCGCCTGCGCTTTTGCCCGCGCCGGCTCCAACTCCTCACCCTGGCCAAGATCTGCGGTGAATGTAATAACCTCGCAATGGTAGGTTTCCATCAGCCATTTTGCGATGACCGAGGTATCGAGGCCGCCGGAATAAGCCAATACGACTTTTTTAATGCCAGACATGCTGAGCTCCTGATGAATAAAGCAGAATTCTATAGTTTGGAGGGAAACTCGGATCCCCGGTCCTTGGGGAGCAGCATTAACAATGACTGGCTGTCACCCCGATTCAAGCGGGCATTGTAACCTTAACAAGTCAGGTTTTCGACCATGTCAGTTAGGAAGTAATCGGATGGTCACCCGCAGATTGCATCATCCAGATCGCGTTTACCTCGACATCATTACGGTGCCGATGTCAGGTTAATGAGCGGACGCTGCTCGACGCTTAGGTGTTGGCATTTTCCAACATGAAGCGCGTTAAAAAGAAAGATAAGGTACACTTACGCCGCGTTTTCATGCTGGAGAAATTGTTCCTAGTGCTCAAGGTAAGACCTGGGCATTACAGTCAGCCAGAAATATGCAGACCGCGCTGCGAACGGTAGCACTCTGCTCTGTTGTTTTGATCGGCAGGTCGCGTAAAACTCTAAAACCTTCAGGTATTCTTTAGACATGAATGAATTAACTATCATCCGGCCAGATGACTGGCACCTTCACCTGCGTGACGGCGATGTACTTTCTAACCTGGTTGGTCACACCGCTCAGCGGTTTCACCGGGCTATTGTCATGCCGAATCTCAAGCCCCCGGTTAGTTCTGCCATCGCTGCCGAAGCTTATTATCAGCGAATTGTCGCGGCGACCCCCTCCGGTATGAATTTTAAACCACTGATGACTTTATATCTGACCGATCAGCTGAAACCTGAGGAGATTTCTCGGGCTAAAGACAGAGGTTTGGTGGTTGCCGTTAAATACTATCCAGCAGGTGCAACAACCAATTCTGAAAGCGGTGTGACGGCGATCAACAAGGTTTATCCTGTTCTGGAGAGATTGGCCGAGTTGGGGATGCCTTTGTTGGTGCACGGAGAGGTAACCGATGCACATGTAGACATTTTTGATCGCGAAAAGGCCTTTATTGATTCGTTGCTCGAGCCGTTAACCCAGAGATTCCCGACCTTAAAAGTGGTGATGGAGCACATCACCACTGCCGATGCCGTATCCTTTGTCAAAGGCGCTGGTGAACGGCTGGCTGCGACAATCACTCCTCAACACCTGATGTATAACCGCAATCATCTGTTAGTGGGCGGTGTCAGGCCACATCTGTATTGTCTTCCTGTGTTAAAAAGAAGTATCCATCAACAGGCCTTGCTGGATGTTGCAACCAGTGCACATTCGCGCTTTTTCCTGGGAACGGATTCCGCTCCACATGCAAGGCCAACCAAGGAAACAGCTTGTGGCTGTGCTGGTTGTTACAGCGCTCATGCGGCAATCGAGTTGTACGCTGAAATATTTGATCAGGCCGGGGCGCTGGATAAGCTCGAAGCATTTGCTTCCTTTTTTGGGCCTGACTTTTACAAATTACCCCGCAACACCGATACCATCACACTGATACGTGATGCCTGGACAGTCCCCGCCACGTATCCGTTTGGAGACAGCACTCTGGTTCCACTGAAAGCTGGGGAAAGTATTCAGTGGCGGCTCAAACATCTTCTTCCGGAGCAACCTGCCAATGCATGATTATGATGACCTGGACGGCGCTGACACATTGATGTCAGCACGTTTTCGTGGCTACCTGCCAGTGGTGGTAGATATTGAGTGTGGCGGCTTCAATGCCAAAACGGATGCTATTCTGGAGATATCAGCCGTCATTCTTGGCATGAGCGAAAAGTCTGTTCTGCAGATCGAGCAGACTTACTTTCACCGGGTGATACCGTTTGAAGGTTCGAACATAGAGGAAGCAGCGCTCAAGTTCACCGGGATAGATCCTTGGCATCCGCTACGTATCGCACGCTCGGAAAAAGACGTTTTTAATGATCTATTTAAAGCAATCCGTACATCGATGAAATCCAATGGCTGCAAACGAGCGATTCTGGTTGCTCATAACGCACACTTTGACCACGGTTTTATCAATGCTGCTGCAGCGCGACATGATCTTAAGCGCAACCCATTCCATCCGTTTTCCAGTTTTGATACCGCGACACTGAGTGGTCTGGCTTATGGACAAACAGTGCTTGCCCGTGCCTGTGAGGCAGCTGGAATCAGTTTTGATAACAAGGAAGCTCATTCAGCCAAGTATGATGCAGAAAAAACAGCTCAATTGTTCTGCAAGATAGTTAATCGCTGGCAATCGATGGGAGGGTGGCCACTGTCGTGACCATCCCTTAAATCGCAAGTATCAACTGGCGACGGTGTCTACCAAGGTCTGGAGTTCACCTTTTGAATGCATCTCGGTGACGATGTCGCACCCGCCTACCAGTTCCCCATTAACATAGAGCTGCGGGAATGTTGGCCAATTGGCTATTTTCGGCAAAGTGGCCCGAATTTCCGGGTTGGCCAGAATATCAACGTAAGCAAAACGTTTGCCGCATGCCATCAGGCACTGTACGGTCTGGGCAGAGAATCCGCATTGCGGTTGATCTGGAGACCCTTTCATATATAGAAGAATGCTATTGGCACTGATTTGATCGCGGATGGTTTGTTCAATACTCATGGTTAGGCTGCACCTGCGTGACGTGATCGGAGAGCCGGCATTCTACATGAATTCAACAGAATCGCCGATAATTGCCGCCGTGATGACTCTTAATATAAGATACCAAACTGATTTGCGAAAACTTGACGAATGTCATTGCATCTGAGCTTGGCGTAATCAGCAAGATCATGCCAGATTTAACTGAGTGCTGACCTCAGTATCAGCTTGAAACCCGGCAAAACCTGCCAGGCAAACGCACCCCCTGGAACCTTGTACCAACATGGCAACACGACACTTTCTGACCTTGCTGGATCTCAGCCCGGTCGAGTTAAGAGATATTATTCACCGCGCAATCGCTCTGAAAAACAATACAGCGTTGCAAGAAGAAACTTTAAAAAATAAAACACTTGCGATGATTTTTGAAAAATCTTCAACTCGAACGCGGGTCTCATTTGAAGTTGCCATGACGCAGTTGGGTGGATCATCACTGTTCCTTTCTCCTGCCGATACCCAGCTTGGCCGTGGAGAAAGTATTGAGGACAGCGCTAAAGTCCTGTCGCGTATGGTCGATGTGATCACCATCAGGACTTATCAGCATGCCAAGCTTGAACTATTCGCCAGACACTCTAGTGTTCCAGTGATTAATTCGCTGACAGATGATTTTCATCCATGTCAGTTGCTGGCGGACATTCAGACGTTTTTTGAGCATCGGGGTGATATTGCAGGTCACAAAGTAGCTTGGGTGGGTGACGGTCACAATATGTGCCAGTCCTACATCAATGCCTCAAAACAGTTTGATTTTGAGTTGGTAATTGCCTGTCCTCAGGGCTACGAACCTGATCAATATCTGCTCGACCGAACCAGTGACAGGGTATCGATTGTTAGAAATCCCGCTGACGCAGTAAAGGGCGCCAGTCTGGTAGCGACTGATGTCTGGGCTTCGATGGGGCATGAGGAAGAGCGCAAGTTGCGCCTTGAACGCTTCATGGATTACCAGGTCACCCATGAATTGATGTCATTTGCAAAAAGCGATGCATTGTTTATGCATTGTTTGCCTGCTCACAGAGGCGAGGAAGTCGCTGCAGATGTCCTCGATGCCCCGGATAGTGTGGTTTGGGACGAAGCTGAAAACCGTTTGCATGCTCAGAAAGCGTTGCTTGAGTTTTTATGCTCTTGACCAAGGTTGCCCGTTTGCCGGCGCAGGAATAGTGCAGGCAAGGTTTGAGAATGCATAGCTCCTCAGCGAGTAATCCTGCCTGCCTGTTGAGAATTGGCGACTGTCAGCCACAAGATGTAGTGGTCTTATACAAGACTTAACCACAAGTTATCCACAAGCTATTCACACAAAAACCACTTGCAATCGCCCTGTGACCGCACTATCTTGTGCTTTGTTTCTAAAAAACACCTATATATTGTATTTCTGGCCTCTGTGCGAGCGGTTCGCCCGCAGTCAGGCGGCTGGTTATCATAAAAACATCATGGAGAACGCAATGCAAACCAATACTCCCAGCTACGGCAGCATCTCTGTCAGCTCTCGACCGGTGTCGCGGGTGAGTGAAGAACTGCCAGCGACAGCACCCGGTCTGTTGCGCGTAATCAAGCGAAACGGTGCCGTGGTGACCTATGATGAATCCAAAATAGTGGTAGCGATCACGAAGGCATATCTTGCCATTGAAGGTGGCCCTGCTGCCGCATCAGCGCGAGTCCGTGAAACGGTCAGCAAAATGGCTGCGCAAATCAGCACTATTTTTAAGCGTCGTATGCCTTCAGGTGGATCCATTCACATTGAGGAAATCCAGGATCAAGTTGAACTCGCGATGATGCGTACGGGTGAGCACAAAGTAGCCCGCGCATACGTATTGTACCGTGCGGAACACGCTCGCCTGAGGGACCAGCAGCGGGCTCGTGAGCAGCCGTCCGAGTCAAGCATACAGGTAACCTATGCTGACGGCTCCAAAGGCCCACTGGACACCTTGCGGCTGCGTACTGTCATTGATGAGGCCTGCGCGGGACTGGAAGGCGTTTCCAGTGATGCTATTTATCAGGAAACTCTTAAAAATCTCTATCCTGGCGTCAAGATGGACGATGTGCGGACCTCGGCGGTAATGACCGCGCGCACGATGGTAGAGCAGGATCCCAACTATTCCTATGTCACCGCACGCTTGCTACTGGATACTCTGCGCTCAGAAGCGTTGGGTTTTCTGGGCCTCACAGACAGTGCCACTCAAAGCGAGATGAATTATCGCTATCCGTCAGTGTTGCGCCCCTACATTGAAAAAGGCGTCGAACTCGGACTGCTCTCCCCTCACCTGCTTGAGTATAACCTTGATGTACTCGGTGATGCCCTGAATGCCGAGCGTGACACACAGTTCACCTACCTTGGCTTGCAGACGCTATATGACCGTTATTTTATCCACAGCAATGGCGTACGATTTGAGTTGCCCCAGATATTTTTTATGCGTGTGGCGATGGGTCTTGCCAGCAATGAGGCTAACCGTGAGGCACGGGCGATCGAGTTTTACAACCTGATTTCCAGTTTTGACTACATGGTTTCCACGCCGCAACTCTTTAACTCCGGCACATTACGCCCACAGCTGTCGTCCTGCTTCCTGACAACGGTTCCTGATGATCTGCACGGCATTTACAGTGCCATCAAAGACAACGCAATGCTGTCTAAATGGGCCGGCGGACTAGGAAATGACTGGACACCGGTGCGAGCTCTGGGGGCCGGCATCAAAGGAACTAACGGCAAGTCCCAAGGTATTGTGCCATTCCTGAAAGTGGTCAATGACACGGCGGTGGCCGTTAATCAGGGTGGCAAGCGTAAAGGAGCGGTATGCGCCTACCTCGAAACCTGGCACCTCGATATCGAAGAGTTTCTGGAACTGCGTAAAAATACCGGAGATGACCGTCGGCGCACCCATGATATGAACACCGCAAACTGGATTCCGGATCTGTTCATGAAGCGTGTGTTTGAAGATGGCGAATGGACATTATTCTCACCGAATA
Source organism: Rhodoferax sp. OV413 (assembly GCA_943330915.2). Classification (GTDB taxonomy): domain Bacteria; phylum Pseudomonadota; class Gammaproteobacteria; order Pseudomonadales; family Pseudohongiellaceae; genus Pseudohongiella. The sequence continues at coordinate 11,360 of CALQJO020000030.1, forward strand.
ATGTACCGGAATTGCATGATTTACATGGCGATGCGTTTGAGCGCGCATATGAAGAATATGAGCGTAAAGCTGCCGCAGGCCAGGTAGAGATTTACAAAACCGTGCGTGCCAAAGATCTCTGGCGCAAGATGTTGTCCATGCTGTTTGAAACCGGGCATCCGTGGATTACCTTCAAGGACGCCTGTAACGTGCGATCGCCGCAGCAACACGTGGGTACTATCCATTCATCCAATCTGTGCACAGAGATTACGCTGAATACCAGTCCTGATGAAATTGCGGTCTGTAACCTTGGCTCTGTGAATATGGTCAATCACGTTACTGATCAGGGTCTGGACACAGCCAAACTGGAACGCACTATCAAAACGGCAGTGCGTATGCTCGACAACGTGATCGACATAAACTATTACTCTGTGCCGCAGGCTGAGACTTCTAACCTGAAACACCGTCCGGTGGGCATGGGTATCATGGGTTTCCAGGATGCCTTGTATGTTCAGCGCATCCCCTACGGCTCCGCAGAAGCCCTCAAGTTTGCGGACGAGTCGATGGAAGTCATCAGTTACCATGCAATTCAGGCATCAACAGATTTGGCGGAAGAGCGTGGCAAGTACAGCAGTTACAAAGGATCATTGTGGGATCAGGGCATTCTGCCAATTGACTCGCTGAAGTTGTTACAGGAAGTGCGTGGGGAAAAATATCTTGATGTAGACATGAGCCAGACATTGAACTGGGAAGCGTTACGTCAACGAATTGCTGCGGTTGGAATGCGTAATTCCAACGTGCTGGCGATTGCGCCGACAGCGACGATTGCCAATATTTCCGGCGTCTCTCAGTCCATTGAGCCGACGTACCAGAACCTGTATGTCAAATCCAATCTGTCCGGAGAGTTCACGGTTGTGAACCCGTACCTGGTGCGTGACCTCAAAGCACTCGATCTGTGGGACAACGTGATGGTCAACGACCTCAAGTACTACGATGGCAGCTTGCAGCAGATCGACCGTATTCCTCAGCACATTAAAGAGCTGTATGCGACTGCATTTGAAATTGAGCCGCGCTGGCTGGTTGATGCAGCCAGTCGACGCCAGAAGTGGATCGATCAGGCGCAGTCCTTGAACCTTTATATCTCAGGTGCTAACGGTAAAAAACTTGATGTGACCTATCGGATGGCCTGGCTGCGTGGGCTTAAAACGACCTATTACCTGCGATCTCTGGCGGCGACCAGTACTGAGAAATCGACAGTGTCAGGTAGCAAACTGAATGCGGTAGCAAGCGCGCCTGTGGCCGCTGATGTACCTAAAGCATGTTCTATAGACGATCCTGATTGTGAAGCCTGTCAATAAGGTAGCTGTCAGTGACTAACCAAAATATCAGAGGTAAACAATGATTTCCTGGGATGAGTTTTACGAAGATCCTGCCGTACCCGACGTCAGTGCTGCCAGTGTGGAAAGGGCCAGTGCCAACAGGCAGGCAGAGTTCAGGAAGGCTGACACAGCAGGTGCTATGGCTCTAGTGGGCGGTTCTGATGATTCGATGCAATTATCCCGCGCTGTTTCGGAAAAGGCAGCGGGCAGCTACGCCGATGCGATTGCGGCTGCTAAAACCATGACTGCCATGGAAATGGCCAGTTCTGCCAACAGGGATCTGGCCGAACCACCCGCCGGACGATCCGATAGAACTGTGACCGAAGCAGCAGCAGAGCTTGTTAATCAGCAAATTATGCAACGCATCCAGAATGAGTTAAAAGATCTGGATACCAGCGCCGTTGAGCATGAAATCGGTGAATGGACTGAGCGTGTCACGGTTGATGACAAACGTATGATCAATTGCCGTGCTGACCTGAATCAACTGGTGCCCTTCAAATATGATTGGGCATGGCAAAAGTATCTTGATGGCTGCGCCAACCACTGGATGCCGCAGGAAATCAATATGAATGCGGATATCGCGCTGTGGAAGAACCCTAACGGGCTTACCGCTGACGAGCGCATGATTGTCAAACGTAATCTGGGATTTTTCTCAACCGCCGATTCCCTGGTAGCGAACAATCTGGTATTGGCGCTGTATCGCCTTATCACCAACCCTGAGTGCCGTCAGTACATTCTGCGCCAGGCCTTTGAAGAAGCTATCCACACCCAAGCCTACCAGTACTGCATTGAGTCATTGGGTATGGATGAAGGTGAAATCTTCAATATGTATCACGAGGTTCCTTCGGTTGCAAAAAAAGCGTCGTGGGGTCTGAAGTATACGAAAGAGCTTAATGATCCGAATTTCACCACGGGCACACAGGAAACGGATAAAGCGCTTCTGAAGAATCTGATCGCATTTTACTGCTGTCTGGAGGGTATTTTCTTCTACTGCGGTTTTTCACAGATTCTGTCCATGGGCCGCCGTAACAAGATGACTGGTACCTCTGAACAGTTCCAGTACATTCTGCGCGATGAGTCCATGCACCTGAATTTTGGCATCGATGTGATCAACCAGATCAAGATCGAGAACCCGCATCTGTGGGACGACGCCATGAAGCGTGAAGCAACACAGATGATTCTGCAGGCGACACAACTGGAAATCGAATACGCGCGTGACACCATGCCCCGCGGTGTGTTGGGAATGAATGCGGTAATGATGGAAGAATACCTGCAGTTCATAGCCAACCGTCGCCTGGTGCAGATTGGTTTGCTAGAGCAGTTCAAAGGGGTGAAAAATCCTTTCCCGTGGATGTCTGAAATCATGGATCTGCGTAAAGAAAAGAATTTTTTTGAAACCCGGGTGATCGAGTACCAAACTGGTGGCGCTCTGAGCTGGGAATAAGCCCTGTCGAAATTACAAAGGGTCCGGTCTCTGTGGTGTATCGACATGCCGTGGGGACCGGACACCAATGTGACGTGGAGATTAGGTGGCTGAAACACACACAAAACAGACCAAAGATAGCGGACTAAATCCTGTTGATAACCTGCCCGGGGCGGTGTTGCTGGCCGCCGGGTTTAGCGTTCGTTTTGGCAGCATAAAGCTAAAAGCTGCCTTGCCTGACGGCAATACCATTCTAAGAAAAACCTTTAATAGTCTCCTTCAAGCAACTGAAAATATTATAGTCATAGGGCGAAAGGACTTGTTGGAACAAGGAGTCTACGACTTCATTCCAGCGTCTCATCGGTCGTTTCTGTTTCTGTGCGAAGATGCCCGGTTTGGTATGGGGCACACGCTGGCGTGTGGGATAAGGCATATTCCGTCAAAGTGGCAAAGCGCAATGATTTGTCTGGGTGATATGCCATTTGTAAGGCATGACACTCTTATCCGGCTGCTGTCTGCAGGACGTGCGCAGCAAATAATCATCCCGACATATCAATCTGCCCGCGGGCATCCTGTCATCTTTGGCCGACATTTTTTTCCTGAGCTGCAGATATGTCAGGGTGATACCGGTGCCAGGCATGTACTGCAGTCGCACCCGGATTCCATCATTGAACTTGATACCGATGACCCGGGTATTTTGCAGGATATTGATACTCCGCAGGCCCTCGCTGCGCTCTGCGCACAGGTGACCGATCTGCGCTGATCCTTTACTATTGCCACTCACTTATCAACAGTCTGCGTGTCATGAACAACATCAACAATAAAACGCTTTTATTCCCACGTCTGCATGTGTTGTGTGTCTCATGGTTGGCCCTGCTTTTAATGACAGCAGGTAACGCGCAGACCTTGCCTGAACAACTGCTGCCACTGCTTGAGAATCCGGTAAACCCGTTGCTGGAAATTTCATCGTCGGAGGGCGATATCTATGTTGAGCTGTTTCCTGATGCCGCTCCGTTAAATGTTCGCAGAATTCTCGAACTGGCTAACGGTCAATTGATGCCACAGGGCAATGAACGGCGCTACTATGATGGTCTTACATTTCACAGGGTTGTACCCGGAACTTTTTTGCAGACCGGAGCTGCCGAGAGAGCTGGACGTGAACGGCCACCCGCCATTGCAGATGAAATAAATGCACGAGGTCTGGGTCTTGAACAACAGCCGCTACTGGACAGTCTTGGACGACCTCATCCGTGGATGAATATCGCTGATACCGCTGATTTTCAGAACAGAGTACTGGTACCCTTCTACCGGAGTTTGGATATCCGCAGCACCGAACAGGCCATCGCCCAGCAAGAGCGCATCACCGCAAGACTTGGCACAATGAATATCATGCAGGTTCATGAGTTGGTTGGATATCGGTACAACGCTTCTTTGCCCTCGCGCCGCCCGCTCTCTGGCAGCGTGTTGATGGCAAATACCGGGCCGGGTACCAATGATGCAGAACTGATTATTACCCTGATTGACACTCCTTGGTTGATGGCGACACACACTGTGATTGGCAGGGTGGTCTCCGGGCTGAGTCTTGCTAACAGTATCAGCCGTCAGCCAGAAGGCAGCGTACGCATCTACCACATTAGGACTGTTGATACTTCGACGGTCAACCTACCCCTGCAAACCATTACCGAGGGAGCAACCAATGAGTCAATCCAGCCGTAAAAAGCCAACAAAAGCAAAGACCAGATTGAAGGCCACCAGCTTTATGGCGATGTTTATCACTTGTGGGGTTTTTCTGGGTTTTGGTCTCGGAGCAATGCTTAACAATGTGTTGATGTTAACGCTGATGGGTCTGGTAGCAGGCGCCGCAGGCGGGTATTACATAGACAAACGAAATGGCATTGCCTACACACAGTCCAGGCGCTGATTACACCCGGGCTGTCAGTGGCTGGGGCTGCTCAAGCCAGTCGGGGAATATCTCCCGCGAAAATGGCGGCAGTGAGGCAAGAATAGACTTACCATAGAATTTGTTGATGAGACGTTCATCAAAGACTGTAATCCGACCGGTATCCGTTTCACTGCGAAGCAACCGACCTGCTGCCTGAACCAGTCTGAATGAGGCTTCGGGCACCGATAACGTCATAAATGCATTTCTGCCTTGCTGTTCTACCCATTGTGCCAAGGTCGCCTCTATGGGGTCATTCGGAACTGAAAACGGTATTTTTGCGATAAGCACGTGTTCACAATACCGACCTGGCAGATCCACTCCCTCAGCAAAACTTGCCAATCCAAAAATAACACTCTGATCTCCATCATCAACTTTTTGTCTGTGCAAGGTTAGCAACTGCGCTTTCTGGTAGTCATCCTGACACAAGACCACTTTGCGTAACTCAGGTGATAAACCTTCCAGTACATCCAGCATCTGTCGCCTTGAACTGAACAACATCAACGACGCTTCTTTAGGATTCAGCAGGTCAGGCAACAAAGAGATGATGGCAGCAGTGTGTGCTCTTGTGTCGGCGGGATCGCAGTTTAAGCGCGGAATAATCAGTTTTGCGGCATTAGCATAGTCAAACGGGCTGCTGATGCGGTGATAAACGGTATGTGTCGGAAGTCCTGCACGCATCGCCAGTACATCAAATGTGCCTAAGGCAGATAAGGTTGCCGATGTCAGGACCGCGCCGGCACAGCGTTGCCACAGATGCTCTACTAATGTTTGCGCCGCCAGCACCGGACTGCAACTGAGTTGATAGTCCATGGGTTCCTGGTGGTTTCCGGAACCCGCGCCTCCATAAGCTGAAGTGATCGCACTTAGCCAGCGGGCAGCGGGCGCTTCACCTGCCGCATCAAACCGTGCAAACGCCTGCCAGAGTTTTTCATTACCGTCCGAGCGTGCGACCATGCCGCCGATCATGGGAAACCATAACTCCGCGTGTTGTCTTGCTATCAATGTATCGGCTTCTTCCATCTGCCTGCGAAGTGCAGAGGCTATTTCACGAAGGCGTCGACTGAAGATCATAAAAGATGCACCCAATTGCCGTGCATGCTCACGCAATTCTTCAGGCACAACCCCCAGTTCAAAAGTCATCGTGTCGGCGCTATCAATAGTCCTTGCGTCAGAACTCTTGCTGTCCCCTGCTTTTAGTAAGTGCTGGGCATAAAGATGTTCAAGCATCATCAACACGGACGCACATTGTTCGCCTATTGATTTCGCGACTGGCTCAAGGTCGGCGCATTCTCGACTGATGACTCCATTGTCTTGTAACCTACTATCAGTCATGAGTTTTCTTAGCGAGCGACTGGCTGTTTCCAGCCAGGCGAGTGTGCTTCGCAGACGGGTTGCTGAAGAAAAGTGTTGATTGGTCTTGCCGGGCAAATGATGGGCTTCATCAAATATATAGATGGTGTCTTCAGGAGCGGGAAGTATAACGCCCCCGCCCAGTGCGAGATCGACCAATACCAGATCGTGATTAGCGATAATGCAATCTACTTGTTGCACCTGTTCGCGTGCTTTGTAAAAAAAGCAACGTTTGAAATTACTGCACTTTTGGCCCGCGCATTGTCCTGCTTCAACGGTGACAGGCGACCAGTCTTTGTCACTGATCACTCCTGACCAGTCATCCCTGTCCCCTTGCCACTGGCCAGCGCTGATTTTTTCAAGCATGTGTTCGTATAGAGTCAGGTTGTTATCTACCGGGTTATCTAACGCAACACCAAACAACTCCAGCATGGCATCCTGGCTGGAATTTCCCTGCAGTAACTGATCAAGTCGTGACAGGCACAGGTAGCGACCCCGTCCCTTAGCCAACACAAAACTGAATTCCAGACCACTGTGCTGAAGAATATCCGGAAGGTCGCGCATGGAGACCTGTTCCTGCAAAGCGACAGTAGCAGTTGCCAGCACTACTTTTTTCCCCAAATGACGTGCTAACGGGAGTGTCCCCAGCACATAAGCCAGGGTTTTACCAGTCCCTGTTCCTGCTTCAATCACAACTACCGGACTTGTGGATTGCGGTTCCTCAGCCGCTTGAAGCGACGGGATCAATTCATGTCCTGTGTTTGCTTTACTCGACTCGGGGACGGTCGCGTCAGTGTCGATCACCGACAAAGCGTTAGCAATTTCAGCAATCATCAGGCGTTGACCACTCCTGGCTCGTAACGACTTACGACTTAGAATCTGCCGGTAAGCGTTCTGAATTTCGTCCTTGATATGATCAGCAAGCATGGTTTTGCAGCCTTCAGATTTTTGGCATTGGCAGTACAATGACTTCTTCGTGTGTGCTGTGATTATAGCACTCGTCTGCTATGATACATGGCCGATCAGGGAGAGCTGTAATTTATGACTTCGTCGACTAACCAGAATACTCAAGAGCCAGAATCAATTGTGGATGTTGAAACCCTTATGCCACCCGAAGAGCCGGTGCCTGAAGGGGAAGCCGCTCATTCAGAACCCAGACAGGCAGCTAAGCCGGTTGATAATCGCACTGAATCTGAAAAATTGCAGAGTGCGATCCATGGTACGTCTTACAAGGATCAGCCTACCCTGCTTGCTCTGAAGCGCAGGCTTGAAAGACTGGCGCTCGCCGAGGCTACCGATCAGCCGCCGACAGATACCATCGTTGCACTATCAGCGTTGATTGATCAACGCTTGAGTGAATACGACAACTGGCAAAAAAAGCAGGTGCTTGAAATTGAGCAAGATATCGCAAAGGTCAGTGTCCGGATTGCAGATGGAAAAATCACTGAAGCGCAAAGTCAACTTGATCGTAACCACAACCAGTTAAAACGAATCAATGCCGATGATCAGGCAAGGTTGCTTGCATTGATCGCACCACTGCGTGAAGAATTGGCCAGATTGCTGGATTGGAAAAAATTCGCTTCCTCCGAAAAGAAGAAAGAACTGATCGATAAAATGCAGGCCCTGACTGATAGCACGGTGCAGCCAGCCCAAAAGGCAAAACTGGTACGTGCACTGCAGGATGAGTGGAAGACACTTGGACATTCGGATGATAACGATGCTCTGTGGACTCAGTTTAGTGAGTTTGCCAGGGTCGCATTTGAGCCCTGCAAAACCTACTTCAAGGATCGCAAAGATCAGCAGGCGGGCAACCTGATTGCCCGCAATAATATTTGTGAACAACTGGAGGCGTATTCTGTCACCATCAAAGACATCGGTGTCAATCTGAATGAACTGATGCGTCTCGAGAATCAGGCGCGCGAAGACTGGAAAAAATATGCGCCCGTCGCCCAGGCTAAGATCAATGCGTTACAGGAACGTTTTAATGCAGTCCTGACAGAACTGCGGCATCACCGTCGCGAGGCAACGCAGTCTCATAACGCTGCCAAACTGGCTTTGATAGAACAGGCCAAAGCATTGGTCACCAACGACGATATCGGCGGTTCGATACAACAGGCTAAATCATTACAGCAGCAGTGGAAGGATCTTGGTCCGGGATCATTTAAAGATGATCGAAAACTCTGGACTGATTTCAGGGCTGCTTGTGACGCCCTGTTTGCACGCAGGGATGAGATCAGTAAAGAAAAGCGTCAGCAAGCTAAAAACTCGAGCACCACGTCGCCAGTCAAAGAAATTCTGAAATCTGTCAGTGCACTGCTTGCCCTCGATGATGAATCATTCAGCGATTCACGGGCAAAATTCACAGCGCTCTCTGACGCGTTTAAAGAAGCGCTGACGCCTGACATGAAAAACGAACGCAAAATTTTCCAGGAGCAATTCAGCAAACTTGCAAAGCAGTTTGATGCTCGTTTGCGCGCAACGCCTGATCGGAAAACATTGCAATTGTTTCAACAGGTTCACGCACAGGCAAATTTCTGCAGAGAGCATGAGGATCTTTTGGCCACAGGGTCTTCTATTGCTGAATCAACAGAAACGCTTGAACAACACTGGCAAACTTTCGAAAAAGTCTCAGATGATGCCCTTGAGCAGTTGCTGAAGAAACGATTTCAGCAGGTACTTAAAATGCATATCGATAATAATGGCTGGTCGGGTTTAGCTGAAAAGCACGATTTGCGCGCACGAGAATTGTGTGTAGAAGCAGAGATAATGCTGGGGGCAGATACACCTGCCGCTGATAAGGCAATCCGCATGCAACAGCAACTGAATCAGTTGCAACTTGGACTTGGCAGAGCGCCGTTATCACAGAAAGAAAAAGCACAAAGATTGCAGACGATCGAATTGCATTTAATGGCGATGGGGCCATTGACCGCGCTCAACCGTGGCAATTTGGAACAGAGAATACAGCAGCTTAAGCTAAAACTGTGATCATAAACGTCCGGGATCGAGGCAATTATGTTTGCAGAATTTCCTCAATCCGCGCCCTGCATTTCAGACATCAGCCCATAGCGGCTAAAAAACGGATTAGCGTACATCTGTAAGACATATCGCCTGATGCTGGGATCCAGCTTTGAAATTCTTTCTTCAAACTGAGCTTTGCTATCTGGGGCGATCTGCGATGTAGCAAGAATTCTGGCGCCTTCATCCGATACAAGCGGAACAAGGGTTTCATCGATCTGACGCAAAAATTCAACCGCCAGTATATTGGTGTTATGCAGGTGATAATTGCCAATTATCTGCTCATCAATCAATCTGGCTATATGTTCGTCATCATCATCTGGCGTCAGCACCAACTCCTTGCCAAACGCAACATGTACATGCCCTTTGTAACCGATCATTCCGGTTACGATGCTGTGGATATCACTTTTTTCATCTTTCTTGAAGCTGCCAAGTTCAATCTTTTGGTATAACTCATTGCCCTTTAAGCTGTCGCAGGCATCAACCTCATAGGAAATAGACACTGGAATGATATGAAGCGATTGCAGTGCTTCGGCAATCGGTTTTGGACGTTTGGCCAACGCCAGCATTTTGAGAAGCGCTGTTTCAGTTTTATCGATGCCATCTTTAGCGCGCCCTTCCCGTTGCGCGATCCAGACACTGCAATGCGTCTCTACACAATGATGAATGTACTCCGATAACTGTTTCGACGATTTCAGTAGTTCCCGACCTTTTAATGATCGCTTGACGATAAAACTTTTGTTCAGGCGCATAAGATCGCTGACAAATTCTCTTTTCAGAAGATTGTCGCCTATTGCTATGCGCAGCGTTTCAAAATCAGCATGGTACAGCATATAGTTTACAAAGGCCGGGTCCATGGCAATATCGCGATGATTGCTGATAAAAAGATAGGATTTGTCCTTTGATAAACCTTCCATGCCACTGTGCGTCAATGACGTGGTGGTTCTTTCAATCATCTTATCCATATAAGTGGCAATGACATCTTGCATGGATTTTACGTTGTTGACATTTTTTAACTCTGCAGTCAGTTTCCGACGAGCTAACGCGCACACAAGTGCAGGCAAAAACTTGAAAATTCGCGGATGACTGAATCCAGCAATGCTGCGGATAAACTCATCATCCACCAGCAATGAATCGAGCACTGGTCGGATTTCATCATCATTGTAGGGTCTGATATCTTTAAAAAGATCTGTCATGTGCGATGAGCCTGATTAGCCGGATGTTGTTATTGATTTTGATGTTTGGATAGGACTGCGCAGGTAGCTGAAATTTGGCGCGATTCTACCGACTTTGATCTGGTCAGGCAAACAGCCATGCCAGATTTAATCCGCCTCCGTTTCCACCCAATTCTCCAGCGAATGCAGCCAACTTTCCAGTTCGTCCAGCAAGCGCATGCTTTGACTGTCACTGCACTGACTTCGTTCCTGCTGTATGGCAAGGCGGCATGAAAAAAGATTCAGAGTGTCAGTCAGTTGTCTGTCGTCTACATTCAGGCATTGTTGTTTGCAATGGAGTCGCCAGCGTTTGAGTTCCTCCGTATTCAATGTTGAGCGAAAATTGCGAGCTCGGTAGCGGAACAACATTTCAGGAAGACGTACATCCTTAAACTGTGAACACAAATGATCATGCCGGGTAGCCAGTTCAGTTGGCGTCATGCTGCGCAGGGTATTCATTAATCGTTTGTCGGCATCAGCAAAAAAACCTCCGCTGTAAATCTGTTCATCAGGATCTTCAACGATTGGTCTTTCAACGGCAGACATCTGCGCCCGAAACTGTATTGCCATCATCATCTCATTCAGAAAACCGGTTTTTGCGCGCAACAAATTCCAGTGTTGACGACATTTGCCCCAGTTGATTGAAGAGTGATTGCGTTGGGCTTCATCCATAACTGACATCGGCGCTATCGCTGGACATCGGTTGGTATGCAGTACTGAAACTGGCAGCCTGATCTCCCCTTCCTTTAGATCTTTTTTGGCAACAAACAATTTTTTTGCGAGTTCCGTTGCCTTCATTTCAAGCCAGGGAGATGGATCAATTGCCAAGTCGTAAATCAGGATGCCATTGGATTCTTGCGGGTGGGCAACCAATGGCATCACAAGCGCAAGGCAAGAATCACGTGCCGGATACACAGAGGCGGCATGCAAAAAAGGTTTTTGCGACCTCAGATCAATCATCGCCTGGACTTGCGTCTTGCTGCGCAGATCAAACGCAAACTTGTAAAATCTGGGCTGAGCCGTTTTCATTTTGCGCGCCAGCGCGATGGTGGCGCGCACGTCTGACAGCGCGTCGTGTGCGTTTTCATGTGCCAGACCGTTACTGCTGGTAAGCGCGCCCAGCTTAAACACCGGTGAACCATCCTCCAGACGGGGCCAGATAATTCCCTCTGGCCGCAAAGCATGACACAAGCGCATCGCATCGATGATGTCCCATCGACTGTTGCCATTTTTCCACTCGCGCTCATAGGGATCGTAGAAATTTCGGTACAACAATTGCCGGCTGAGTTCATCATCAAAACGAATACTGTTGTATCCGGCAACACAGGTCTGGGCTTTCGAAAACTGCTCATAAATCTGCCGTACAAATTCTGCTTCAGGCAGACCTCGCTGTTGAGCAAGTGAGGGAGTGATCGCTGTAATCAGGCAGGCTTTAGGGTGTGGTAGCCGATCTGCTGAGGGCTGGCAGTACATGACTAGCGGCTGATCAATTTCGTTAAGTTCAAAATCTGTCCGCACACCTGCAAACTGAGATGCCCGATCTCTTCTCGGATCAGCCCCCCATGCTTCATAGTCGTGCCAGTAAATAGTTGCTGCCATTACATTTTCCAAAAATATTCAGAGGCATCCGATCGTTGCCCGACTATAACATATTCAGCCCTTGACTCATTTTGTAGTAACATCAGGAACTAACGAACAACACCTGTAACAGGACACCCGCGTTATGCAATTCCCCGGATCTCACATTCTCAGTGTCGGTCAGTTTGAACGAACTGATGTCGAAAAAATTTTTGATGTGGCTGATGGAATGCGCCCTTTTGCTCATCGTGAACGCATGACCAAAGTATTGGACGGGGCGATTCTGGGAAACATGTTTTTTGAACCCAGCACTCGTACACGCGTCAGTTTTGGATGTGCTTTTAACCTTCTGGGAGGCGAAGTTCGTGAGACAACGGATATCAAGGCCAGTTCTCTGACAAAAGGTGAATCGTTGTACGACACCGGCCGGGTGATGAGTGTATACAGCGATATTATTGTTATGCGCCACCCTCAGGCAGGCTCCGTTGCGGAATTTTCACGTGCCAGCAGAGTGCCGGTTTTTAATGCCGGCGATGGCCCGAATGAACATCCCAGTCAGGCGTTGCTGGATCTTTACACAATCAAGAAAGAATTGGTGTCGCGCGACCAGGGTATTGATGGCATGCATATCGCCATGGTTGGAGACCTTAAACATGGCCGCACCGTACATTCCCTTTCTCAGTTGATCAGCCTTTACAAAAAAATCCGATTTACGCTGATCTCTCCAAAAGAGCTGCGAATGCCTGAGGATATTGTGGAAGAGTTACGTAAACGCGAGCATCAGGTAGTTGAAACTGAAGACATGGAACACGGGCTTGAAGCCAACGATATCGTGTACCTGACCCGCATTCAGGAAGAACGTTTTGCGACCAAGCTTGAGGCTGACATCTACCGAGGTCGTTTCCGCCTTAATCAGGCGATTTATACGCGGTATTGCCGCCCGAATACCGTCATCATGCATCCACTGCCGCGTGATTCGCGTGATGATGCCAATGAACTGGATAACGACCTGAATCAGCACCCGAGCCTGGCGATTTTCAGGCAGACAGACAATGGGGTATTGGTGCGAATGGCACTGTTTGCGTTGACACTTGACGTAACTGATCAGATTGAAAAAAGCGCGCGCGCAGTTAATTGGTACACAGAACGACGTTTCTAAAGCTTAATTTTTTGCAATATCAACCAGGATGTTGGATATGGGCTTCAAGGATCTGCTGAAGATAATGATCGCCAAAGAAGGCTCCGACCTGTTTTTGACAGCAGATGCTCCTCCAAGCATCAAAGCATTTGGACATATGGTGCCTTTGGGCAGCCAGGTTCTTCCCGATGGAGCCGTTGAAAAAATTGCTGCTCAGTTGATGACCACGGATCAGGCGCGCGCCTTTGAGAAATATCCTGAACTGAACATTGCTCTCTCCGAGCCCGATATCGGCAGATTTAGGATAAACATTTTTAAGCAGCGCGGTCAGTTGGCAATGGTCGCACGGCACATCAAAACTGTTATCCCCAGTTGTGACCAACTGAGTTTGCCCGACACTCTAAAAGATCTGGTGATGAGCAAGCGCGGCTTGGTGATGTTTGTCGGCGGCACCGGTTCCGGAAAATCTACCTCTTTGGCCGCGCTGATCGATTATCGGAATCAGCACAGCGATGGGCATATCATCACGGTTGAGGACCCTATCGAATTTATTCATCCGCACAAAAAATCCATCGTCAGTCAACGTGAAGTGGGTGTTGATACCGCCAGTTATGAATCTGCATTAAAAAACACGCTCCGTCAGGCGCCAGATGTCATTCTCATTGGTGAAATCCGCAGTCAGGAAACGATGGAACATGCGTTGGCGTTTGCAGAAACCGGGCATCTGTGTTTGTCGACTTTGCACGCAAACAATGCAAACCAGGCGCTGGATCGCATCATTAATTTTTTTCCGGAAGAACGTCACAAACAGTTGTTTCTTGACCTGTCTCTGAATCTGCGTGGAATGGTTTCTCAGCGCCTGATTCCCTCGGTTGACGGACGACGTGCGGCAGCCTTTGAAATATTGCTGGGATCACCAAGGGTTTGCGATCTGGTAAAACAAGGTAAAGTTGACGAAATCAAGGAAGTGATCGATAAGTCTGAAGAACAGGGAATGCAGACGTTCGACTCTGCGTTATACACCTTGTTCAGACAAGGTAGAATTTCCGAAGAAGAAGCGTTAAAAAACGCTGATTCACGCAACAACCTCAGACTGAAGATTCAGTTATCAGACAGTAAAACGCCACAACCTGCCAATGAATTCGCAGGCCTGGCGCTCAGTCCTAAAGACTAGAGATATCCTACAGTTCCCGTGCGATAAGCAATTTCATGATTTCGTTGCTGCCGCCATAGATTTTCTGGATACGTGCATCGATATACATTTTTGCGATTGGGTACTCCATCATGTAGCCATATCCGCCAAAGAACTGCAGACATTCATCAACAATCTCGCATTGTTTTTGTGTTGTCCACCATTTCGCCATTGCAGCGGTGGAGGCGTCCAATTTGCCTTCCAATAATTTCATAGCACAGTCGTCAACAAAAACCCGGGCAATTTTTGCTTCGGTCAATCGTTCAGCCAATCTGAACTGAGTATTCTGGAAGTCGAGAATGCGCTTGCCAAACGCCTTTCGTTCCTTGACGTATTCCCGTGTGTATTCGAGCGCCCTTTCAATTGCTACGCAGGCACTGACAGCAATGATCAGGCGTTCTTGTGGCAACTGCTCCATCAACTGCACAAACCCCAGCCCTTCCTGAGCGCCCAACAGATTCTCCCTGGGAACTCTGACATCATCAAAAAACACCTCGGATGTGTCCTGGGCTTTCAGTCCAATCTTTTCAAGATTCCTGCCGCGAACAAAACCGCCATGACCTTCTACGGTGTCGGTCTCGACCATAATCAGCGACACACCTTTTGAACCTGCGGCAGGGTCCGTTTTGACAACCACACAGATCAGATTCGCCAACTGCCCGTTGGTCAAAAAAGTTTTCTGGCCGGTTATGCTATAGGTATTATCAATTTTTTTTGCTTGCGTCGTGATGCCCTGAAGATCTGATCCGGTACCGGGTTCAGTCATGGCGATGGCGCCCACCAATTCACCGCTGGCCATACGCGGTAACCATTTTTGTTTCTGCTCTTCTGAACCATATTGCAGTATGTAATGCGCAACAATCCCGGAGTGCACTGAATTGCCAATGCCCGTAATACCCGCTCTTGCCATTTCTTCTTCAATGATCATTTCGTGTCTGAAATCACCACCGCCGCCGCCATACTCGTCAGGAATAGATGCGCACAAGATGCCGGCAGTTCCTGCTTTCAACCATGCATCTCTGTCGACTATGCCCTGCTCATCCCAACGTTTGACGTGCGGCACAAATTCTTTATTAAAAAATCGCGCGATATGATCGCGCATGATGCTGAGTTCCTCGTTCATCCATGGTGATGTGGCCGACGAACTGTTTGCTGTAGCGTGTATCATGCGGGGAAAGCTCCTGATGAGTATTCAATTCTATGATTAACGAGCTGCCATGCGAATGCCAGCATCAAGGCGGATGACTTCTCCGTTAAGATAGGCGCAACGGATGATATGCACGGCCATATCTGCGAACTCTTCAGGCTGCCCCATACGTTTTGGGAACTGAATCATGTCGAGCAATGCGTCTTTTACCGGTTGCGGTGATGCCATCAGTAATGGTGTTGCAAAAATGCCCGGCGCAATGGTCATCACTCGGACGCCATCTCGTGCCAGATCACGTGCGATTGGTAATGTCATAGAGGCGATACCTCCCTTGGACGCGCTATAAGCTGCCTGACCCATTTGTCCATCGTATGCAGCAACCGATGCAACGTTGACAATCACACCACGTTCATTGTCGCTATTTTGTGGTTCGTTCTTCACCATCGCGGCAGCGCAGAGTCTTAACACGTTAAAGGTGCCCAGCAAATTCACCCTGATAACACGGGTAAACTGCTCCATGCTCATGGGGCCGTCTCTGCCGACAGTTTTGGCTGCAGCACCAATGCCGGCGCTGTTAATGTTGATATGCAGATTGCCAAAAGTATTCAGTGTCTTAGTAATCGCAGACTGAACCTGGTCCTCGTTACTGACGTCTCCGGCTGCCCAAATGGTCTGGGCGCCTAATCGTTCAGCCTGTTCCTGCACACGAGTCGCATCCAGATCAAACATCATGACATTGACGCCCTCTGAAACGAGGCGCTGCGCGGCCGCCAATCCAAGGCCAGAGGCTGCACCGGTGATGAATGCTGTTTTTTGTTGCAATTGCATGGTAAAACCCCGTCAAATTCTTGTTATGAACGAATTCACAAAACATGTGGCCGGCCGCAAGAATGAAAGAACAGCGCCATAAAATCAACCATCAAAAGTCATCGTTACGGAAGCTTTGTTATGGGCCCTTTGCACGGATTCAAAATCATCGAAATGGCGGCCATAGGCCCTGTGCCGTTCTGTGGCATGTTGTTGTCAGACATGGGTGCCGATGTTGTGCGTATTGACCGTCAAGGGGTTGTGAGTATGTTCCCGGACAATCCTGTGAATCGTGGTCGCAGATCAATCGAACTTAATCTGAAAGCTGATAATGACCGGGAGTTGGCATTGGCCTTGATATCCAAAGCAGATGCGCTGATCGAAGGTTATCGCCCTGGCGTGATGGAGCGCCTGGGATTGAGTCCTGATGTGTGTCTGCAACAAAACAAAAAGTTGGTGTACGGCCGTATGACAGGCTGGGGCCAATATGGTCCGCTCGCCAATGCTGCCGGTCATGACATCAACTATATTGCGCTGACAGGGGCATTGCACGCGATGGGCGCTGATTCAAGGGCCCCTCACCCGCCACTGAATCTGGTAGGTGATTATGGTGGTGGTTCGTTATATCTGGCCATGGGTGTGCTCGCAGCACTGCTAGAGGCCAGTAAGTCAGGTCAGGGGCAAGTCATCGATGCAGCAATGACTGACGGCAGTGCAAGCTTGATGACCATGTTCTATGGCATGATGGCAGCGGGTAGTTGGCGGAACAAACCTGGGCACAATTTGCTGGACGGTGGGGCTCCGTTTTACGACTGTTATACCTGTGCAGATGGACGTCATATCAGTATTGGCCCGATTGAGCCTCAGTTTTATGCAGAATTGCTGCAGCGCTGCGAGATTACCGCCCCCGTCATGCAGGTGCAGATGGCGTTAAAGACCTGGCCTGAACAAAAGCAGATACTGAGTAGTGTATTTTTGGGAAAAACGCGCGATGAATGGTGTGAAATTCTCGAAGGTACCGATGTATGTTTTGCGCCAGTTCTGGATATGAATGAAGCTACCCGGCATGTTCACAATGTTGCAAGATCTACGTTTGTGGAGAGCCATGGGCAATTGCAACCAGCCCCTGCTCCACGTTTCAGCCGCACTCAGGGCAAAATTTCCGGACCAGCACCCAGCACTGATCAACATCGTCAACAAATTATTGATGACTGGAAAGTTGTCAGGTAACGGCTTTATGAGTCGATCACAAAAATTCAGAGAGTCATCATGCTGAGCAATACTGAATATATCGTTAACGATGCAGTCGGCCTCGCTGATCTTAGGGCAAGCGGTGATGTCAGCGCGCAGGAACTGCTGCAGTGTGCCTTGTCGCAATCTGCACGCTTAAACCCATCGTTGAATGCCGTTGTCACTGAAGACGCTGAGGGCGCACGGAAAATCGCAAGCGCGCTGGATGGTTCAAAACATCAAGGCTTGTTATCCGGTGTGCCGTTTCTGGTCAAAGAGGTCAATGCCGTTGCCGGATGGCCGCATACCCGCAGTACACAACTGTTAAAAAATCAGATCGCCAAGGTCGACAGCGCCGTTGTGCGTCGCTACAAGCAGGCTGGATTGGTGCCATTTGGCAGCACCAACACACCAGAACTTTGCCTGACCATCACAACTGAATTTTCTTTGTTCGGGGTTTGCCGAAATCCTCATAATCTTGCGCACACGACCGGGGGTTCCAGTGGTGGTTCGGCAGCCGCGGTGGCGGCGGGTATTGTACCGGCAGCTGATGCCAGTGATGGTGGTGGTTCTATCCGTATTCCTGCCGCAAACTGCGGTTTGATCGGTTTGAAACCCAGTCGGGGACTGACGGTGGTGGAAGCGGATGTCGGGGCAGCCTGGAGTGGCATGAGTGTCAGTCACGTGGTCACGCGCTCGGTTCGCGACAGCGCAGCATTTTTGGATATTCTTAAACTCGGAAAACCAGAGTTGTTTGCGCTGCCAGAATATCGGGAGTCGTACTATTACACTCACACGCGCGTACCGGGAAAGCTGAGAATCGCGTTGCAGAGACGGCACCCGGGTGGTCACCCGGTTCACGCTGACTGTCTGGCTGCTTTGGATCAGGTCGGCCGGCTTTGTGAAGGCAACGGCCATAGTATTGAAGAGACTGCACTACCCGTCGATTATGCAAAGGTCGGCGCAGCGATGGCGACATTGATTAACATCCATGTTGCACAGATCGTTAGCGCCGGGTTACAGACAGTCACGGCGAAAGAATTTGCTTCCGGCAAAAACCGCGACTCTGGCTCATCATTATCTCTGACACTGGAATCTGCCGGCCTGTCGGAATCCAGTCGACGTATGGCTGCCAGAGGCATGCAAAGCAGCGCTGCCCAATATCTGGCCGCGCTGGACACAATCAAACAAGCTGAGCGTCAAATGGCGACCCTGCATCAACAGTTTGATATTGTGCTGTCCCCAGTGCTTGCTCAACCGCCGGCGCCGCTGGGCTGGCTAGATATGAACTCTGGTGATGTCCGTGAATATGCAAGCCGGTATGCCAGTTACAGCCCGTTTACGGCACTTTTTAATGGGACAGGCCAACCTAGTATCTCTCTGCCAATGTTTACCGACAGCAATAATTTACCCATCGGGGTAATGGCCAGTGCGGCCTGGGGTATGGATCATCTGTTACTGCAATTGGCTAATCAGTTGATTCCCGGGGTTGTTGCAACGGCACACATGCCTTGAGGTGACTGCCTACCCAGTGCATAAGGCAATTGGTATACTGCCGGCCTTTTTTGAATGGCGTTGATGCCAGCACAACCACAGGAAACAAATTTGTCATGAGTACATCTTCTACTTTTTCGCGTTGGCGCCCTCACCCCTGGCATGGTATTGCCGTGGGTACCGATCTGCCGCGCGTGGTTAATGCTTATATTGAAATCACCCCGTTTGACCAGATGAAGTATGAGATCGACAAAGATTCCGGCTACCTGTGTATCGATCGTCCACAACCCACGTCCGCTCAGCAGCCCACCTTGTATGGTTTTATTCCACGCACGTACTGCGGTAATCGTGTGCGAGATCTGATGCCGGGTACAGAGTGTGGTGATGGCGATCCCCTGGACATCTGTGTGATCAGCGAGCGCGCGATTGACCGCTCTGAAATCATCATCAAAGCCAAAGTATTGGGTGGTTTGCCTATGAATGATGGTGGGGAGGCTGACGACAAAATTATTGCTGTGATCAAAGATGATCCGGTCTTCGGCCACATGAACGATATTTCAGAATTGCCGCCCACGCTTGTGCACCGCATTTCTCATTACTTTCAGACCTACAAAATGGTTCCCGGGAAAGCGAACAAAGTCTCCATTGGTGCTGCCTACGGCTACGAGCACGCTAAAGTAGTGCTAGCAGCCGCTATGGCTGACTACGATGAAGACTATGGAGATGTACTCAGCGAGTGAATACCCGCTATTGAGATAAAAAAACGGCCTACGGGCCGTTTTTTTATTTGAGAACTTTGTGCCTGACTGCCGTTACCTCAGCAAGAATTGAAATGGCGATTTCTGCCGGTGTCTTGCTTCCTATCATGTAACCAATGGGTGCATGTAGTTTTGCGATTTCTGCCTCGCTCAATCCAAGTTCAGGCAGGCGCAATCTTCGGTTTTCAGAGGTCCGTTCTGATCCCATTGCACCAATGTAAAATGCATCGGTTTTTAAGGCTTCCATCAAGGCCATATCATCAACGCGCGGATCGTGTGCCAGCGCGATTATTCCGCTATAGGGATTGCTGAACTGATCACGCACCAGATCATCAGGCAGATCTGATGACAGATGCACACCTGGTACAAACCAGTTGTCCAGGTAGTCAGGTCTGGGGTCGCACAGGGTAACATCATAATCCATACTCAGCGCCAGTTCAGCGACATAACGTGCCACGTCACCCGCGCCAAGCAGCAGCAGTCGATATCGGGGACTCAGACTATGCTGCATCTGCGTATGAGACCAGATAATTGCATCATCTGAAGACTCTGGAGAAGTATCGATATGACCGGTGATTAGATCCACTCGCCGACTGATACGTTGGTGCTGATTCAAAGCAGTATCAATAGCGGAAAATGTTTGGATATTGTGAGGGGTTGCCTGGATCAGTTCCAGCATGACATGCAGCTGACCACCGCACGGTAATCGCAACCGCGCCTGCTCCTCGGCCGATACGCCATAATGAACCATAAAAGGTTTCTTTTCAGATTCATAACGGGTTTTTAGCGCACCCTCGCGTAATTGCTTTAAAAAGTCTTCCTCAATACAACCACCCGAGATAGACCCTACCAATTCACCATCCTGGGTACACGCCATCATCGCCCCAACAGGTCTGGGAGATGAACCCCATGTCTTTATAATGGTCGATAACCAGACGGATTTGCCCTCTGCCAGCCATTTGGAAACCCAGGCGATGATGTGGTGTTGACTGCTTTGCATATCTTTAAATCCTTATCACCGACAGTTTTATAACGGCAAGCGTTGACCAGACTTGAATACGCGACCGAGCTTCACAGGGCCAGCGGGCCTGAGTATACACCTTCTTTTATTAGGGAAAAAAACAGACTGTTTGTGGATTTATCACGTGGCTCTGATCGGTACTCGGGCTAAACGCCTGGGGCTGCGAATAGGTTATTGGAGACTGAAGGGCGCGTGAGTCTGTTCCAGTCGCAACAAAAATTCTTTACAGTCAAGGCCGCCACCAAAACCAATGAGAGCGCCGTTACTGCCAATAACGCGGTGACAGGGGATTACAATTGGTAATGGATTCTGGCCGTTGGCTGCTCCAACCGCCCTGCTCGCTTCAGGTTTTCCGATGCGTCTAGCGATATCACCGTAACTGCAAGTCGCGCCGTAGGGGATCTTCTCCAGTGCGGCCCAGACCGCTAACTGGAAATCGGTGCCTTTTGGCGTTAATGCCAGCGAGAATGTGTTCAGTTCTCCCGCAAAATAGGCTGCCAGCTGTTGCTTGACCGGTTTAAAAGCATCGTTACGTCTCATCCAGTCAGCAGACGGGAGCCTGGTAGCCTGGCCTGTCGGAAAACTGATGAGTTCTAGCGACACGCCATCACCGGCCAGCAGTAAACTGCCAACCGGTGAGTCGTAATAGCTGTAGTAAGTGGCGCTCATATTCACCGAGTTTGCAGGTCTTCAGCCAGCGCAACTGCCCTTGAAATGACATACTGGAGGACTGCTTCTGTATCAGATTCACTCAGCTGACCGTCAAAAGCCACCATGCCGCCAGCTGCCAATTCACCCCTCAGAACAACTGCATTCCAGGCGTCCAGATTATGCAAACGGGCAGAGTAGCGAAGGTCTGGGAAAACACCTGCACCATCACTGGCGGCATTGTTTCCGTGGCACACGCTGCAGAAGCGTCCGTAAGCCTGTTCGCCTTGTGCCAACATTTCATTGTTTGCAATCAGCGGCGGAGGATTGAGAGCGCGCTCTTCTGCGGTGATCACCTGAGTTGGCAGTTGATGTGTGCCGTTTAACGCATACACCAGTAGACGGGAGTTATTACTGGATTCACGGGTAGTAGAACCCAGCGCTCCGGGGCCTGTCTGCG
This sequence comes from Rhodoferax sp. OV413, assembly GCA_943330915.2. GTDB lineage: Bacteria > Pseudomonadota > Gammaproteobacteria > Pseudomonadales > Pseudohongiellaceae > Pseudohongiella. The sequence continues at coordinate 33,135 of CALQJO020000030.1, forward strand.
GCAGAGCCCGAGATCCGCTCAGGACAGCCACATACTGGACGCCATCAATCATATAGGTTGAGGGCGCTGCAACCGTTGAAGATTGAGTAATGGCGGACCACAAGCGTTCACCATCCGTATCCCGGTAGGCCACAAATTCCCCTGCGCCGTTACCCTGGAAAACCAAGCCGCCTGCGGTTGATACAACACCCGCTGCATGCGTAGGGATTAATTGAGGCGCTCGCCAGACTTCGCGCTGTGCAACAGGATCCCATGCCAGCAGGTATGCCTGCCGCACAGGTGCTGCATCGCCTGCTGCAGCCACAAGACGTGCCCCTTCAGCGAAGTCGGTCCCGGTATTCCAGCCCCTTTCCGAGATAACCATATCGGGCTGTGCAACATAGCCCATGTTGTTCTCGGTCGCGGGTAGATAAACAAGGTTGGTTTTTTTGCTGAACGACATTGGATGCCAGTTATGTCCACCGAGTGGGCCTGGCTGAACAATCATTGGTATGCCGGTGATGTTATAACGCGCTTCCGGGACCTCAACAGGACGTCCGGTTTCCAGATCGACATGGGTTGCCCAGTTCACTGGCACAAATTTTTCAGCAGACAGCAGTCGACCTGTTAATGCGTCGAGCACATAGAAAAAGCCATTTTTGGGCGCCTGCATGACAACGCGGCGGGTTTCGCCGCCAATATCGAGGTCAGCGACGACAATCTGCTGGGTTGCGGTGTAGTCCCAAGTTTCGCCGGGAGTCGTCTGGTAATGCCACACATAACTGCCATCGTCAGGATTGATTGCAACGATTGATGTCAGAAACAGATTGTCTCCGCCACCGGGGCTGCGAAGCGACTGGTTCCACGGTGAGCCATTGCCAACACCGATATACATCAGATGCGATTGCGGATCGTACGCCATGGAATCCCAGACCGTACCGCCCGCTCCCATTGCCCACCACTCGCCTGTCCAGGTGTCAGCAGCCCATTCCAGTTCCGGTTGTTCAAAACCATCTGCGGGATTGCCGGGTACCGTGTAAAAACGCCACTGTTGCTCACCGGTGTTTGTGTCGTATGCGGTGATATAACCACGTACACCGTATTCACCACCGGCATTGCCGATGATCACCTTGCCATCAATAATGCGCGGAACGCCAGTAATCGTATATGGGCGCGACTGGTCAACGGTAACTACGCTCCAGAGTTCCTCGCCTGTGGTGGCGTTTAATGCGATCAGGCGCCCATCCAGCGCGCCTACAAACACCTTGCCCTCCCAGACAGCTACACCACGGTTGACGACATCACAGCAGGCATCAACACCGCGCGCGCGATCGACCTTAGGATCATATTCCCACAACAGGCGTCCGGTTTTGGCATCAAAGGCTTTAACCATGCTCCATGCGGTGGTGATGTACAGCGCGCCATCAACGATGACGGGTGTGGCTTCCTGACCACGACTGGTGTCAAGATCTGCTGACCACAGCAGACCTAACTGGTCAACGTTTTCAGTATTGATCTGGTCCAACGGGCTGAAACGTTGTTCCCAGTAGTCACGACCCGCGGCCATCCAGTTTCCCGGTTCAGAGTCAGCGTTGGTCAGACGCATGCTGTCAACGGCGGCGGCATACGTGGCTTGTGTTGCTGACCCATTTGAAGAGTTGACGACTGCCGATGCTGATTGAGTATCGGCAGGTGTTTCAGCGGGTTGTTCTGCCGGTCCACACGCGGAAAGCAGGATTGCGGCCGCGGCCAGCAATCCCAGGTTTCTAATTTTTATCATTTTTTCCCCTGAGCATTAGTCAGATTTCATTTACTGCTGTTTAAGTCTGAATACCAGCACCGCGTTCCCCGGCATCTGGCCGAATGTAGCATAACCTGTGCTGACAATCATGTAGTCGCCGGTGAGCACGGGGCCTGTCGCGTCGATCGAGCCGCCTTTGGCGGCAATTCCGTTTATGGTCTGATATTCCTGAACAGTATTGTACTCCCACACCAGTTCTCCTGTAGCAGCATCATGTGCAAACAGGTATCCACTCAACGAACTGGCAATGACCAATCCATCAGTGCTGGTAGCCGGTCCAGAGTAGGCATCCATACATCCTTGCAGTCCCTCCTGACATCGTTCTGGGACGGGTGCGTACCAGAGAACTTCGCCGGTTTTCATGTCGATGGCATGCAGGCCAGGCTGACGACTTTCACCCGAATCATTCACACCACCACGGTCCGATACCGGCACATACACAACGTCACCTGAGAAGGTCATGCCCCAATGAATGCCGCCAAGAGCACCACCGCGACCAACGCGGGTTGACCATAAAAGTTCACCGTTATTATTCGGGTCAAGTCCAACAACAACAGCTCCTTTGGTGCCGGCGACAACAATATCGCGACCGTCTGAGAGGGTTGTTGTCACAATAGGAGCGCCAATATCAAGATCAGGGCCTGCATCCGGGCAGTTGGGGTGACTGCCGCCCATGGCACAGGCCATGGTGAAAGCGTCATCTGATATTGTCTGATGGATCCAGTTTATCTGCCCACTTGCCATATCAAAGGCAATCACTGCATCGCTGCTGTCGCTGGCCGGACGTGTATAGTTTTGACCTGAGCCTGCGTACAGCACGCCGCGTTCAACATCCATGCTGGGTGCTTGCCAGATCGGCGCACCTGAGGGCGCCATCACAGGATTGCCTGCGCTGTTAACCCCGACCTGTGTTGCTTCTTCCATAATGTAGGTGTGCCAGGCTTTTTCGCCACTGTTAAGATCAAAAGCAGCAACGTTGCCCCGGAAAGTACAGCAATGATGATCTGGCCGACCCGCAGCGCTCACCTCAGCGGAGGAGACCGGTACAAATATTCGGTCGCCTGCTACTACCGGTGACCCGGTGCTGCGTGCAAACTGATGAGGATCAACTTCTGCTTCCCAGACCAGATCACCGGTAGCGGCACTAAGAACATGTAATTCATTGGAAGCCACAGCCACAACGGCAAGATGTTCGTTGCGTTGCTCGGACCATGCAATGGTGATTGCGGCGCGCACTTCCTGCGGTGCCTGATAGGTCCAGTAGGCACAGCCACTCGTGATATCCATGGCATACACAGTCCCGGTCGTACTTCCCATAAACATGACATTATTTATCACGCTGGGCTGCGCACGCGCGGCACTGGCATTGTCCAGGCCGAAAGCCCATACAAATTCCAGGTCCGCGACGGTGCTGGCAGAGATGCCGGTTCCCTCACTGGATTGAAAGCGAGGATTACTGTCACCGTTTCCCCAGCCATTCCAGTTAGTGGCAAGGTTCAGGTCAAGTGCAGGCATTGACTGTTCGCAGCGCGCAAGACCAGCTATGGTATCGGCCTGCATGCGCGAACCGCTCAGATATTCTGCCAGGGCAATCTTTTGCTCGTCAGTCAGCGCCGCGCCCTGGGGGGCCATGATCCCTTGAGTGAGTGATAAATAGACACTGTTGGCAGTGTAGGTAGCCAGGGCTTCCCGGCGCGGGGTACGTTCGTCGGTGGGCGCCGCATGGCACATGGCGCAGTACTGGGTGTAAAGACTTTCACCGTCCAGATTTTCTGCTGAATTGACAAGCGGCATTACAACAGCGGACAGCAAAACCAGTAATGTGCCTAACATTCTTTTCATTTATCGCTTCTCCCGATGACAGTCTTTTTTGAAACAAAGGCCTGACACCATTCCGATTATTACTTAACCAAGTGCGCAGACGGCCGAATGGTACCCGAAACCGGCCTCAAAACGAACAGATGTTCACTGCCATTGCGACTGATCCCCGGGTGGCTGCGTCAATCTTGTTTGGTGTATAGTCATGACCGTTAAACAACGACATAACCCATGACCTCAGTCGTGATGTTGTGCCTCCTTTGGGTTGCTGATAAACGGACAGGCTTGATTTTATGCTGATTAGATTTCATCTTGATTCTCAGCAGTGTCTGCTCCCCGCGCAGGAAGACGTCACTAGTCAAAACCTGAGCGAAGCGATGTGGCTGGATCTGATTAATCCGGATGATGAAGAACGAGAGATGATGGCAAGTCTTCACAGCCAGCCATTACTAGACACAGAAGATGTTGAGGAACTTGAGGCTTCTGCCAGATCGTATCAGGATGAAGCAGGTCTGCATGTGCACTCCATGTTCCTGCATAAAGTTGATGAGCGACATCGCAATACCAGTGTCGCGTTCACCCTCTCCGATACACA
>CALQJO020000031.1 GCA_943330915.2 Rhodoferax sp. OV413
ATGCGAATCCTTCCTTGGAAGTGCTTTCAAACCAAGCTGGAATTTCCGTCAGCAGCGACAAGTCCCTCTGCCTGGCCAATTGATCCTGCAAAGAAAGAATAGCTTCATTCAAACGCGTGGACTTTGAATCATCTAGTTTGAGTTTTGATAGTTCCTTTATTTTTTCATCAAGTTTCTTCCTGATAGGGAACAATTGTGAATCTTTTTCAACGACTTCGAAGTAATCTAGAATTGATTCAATAATTTCAGTGTTCATTTAATCTCCTTCAGTGCTATATACACCCAAAACCGGATGGTAATGCCACATATCGGCATTCTGCTTTACCCTTAGCCGGACTTCACCAAACTGCTTGCTCACTTCTTCAATCGTTAATGCCATTTTTTCTGCATGCTGTCGATAGACTGTCAAAGCATCCAGCGCAAACCATGCATGATTTCCATGTGCAGGAATCCAGCTTTCCATTGTGAAATTTTCCGCCTCAATGTATTCCGGTGGCCAAACCGCATCATTTATCCGTTTAAACAACGGCTCTTCGTCCTCTTCAGTTAACATCAGGCAGTAAGGTTCATCTGGTGAGGACTTACGAAACGGTGTACGTTTCTGTAATTCTGCACACCAGCTGGCATCGTGTTGCCACCATCGTGCTGCATAATTCGGTGGCCAAACTGGGTTGTCTGAATCGGCGCTAGTTGCTTGAGAAAATAAACTTTGAAGTAGTGCCAAATGTTCAAATACCACAAGGTCGCTATATATCTTTGATGGCACTAATTTGGGCTGAGTAATGCGAGGAACTGCGCTGATGTGCTGAAAATATTCTGCAGGCAAAATAGTTTTGAGATCATGGCTTACTAGTCTCAAATCATCTCGCTCAAAACCAGGGCGACAATAAGCAGGTTTAAGTTTTCCATAGCTATCTGTTGCTGCTTTTAATGCTTTAAAATTTTGCGACAGGATAAGCAGATTATCGCTACCTGCCGGCAGCTGTCGGTGCCTTTGAATTCTGCCGGCCAACTGAATGAGTGATCGCATTGAGCTGGGCTCGGCTATAGCCCAATCATAGTCGTGGTCTCTGCCAACTTCAGCCACAGAGGTAGCCAGTACGACAAACACGTGATTGCTTTCCGGATAGTCAACTAACGCTTGTTTAATTTCGGCTTGCTGCCAAAGTGCAGATTCGTTGTAGCGTGTCAGAGCTGAATCAAGCTTCTGTTCTATCGCAGAGCGCAAAGCTAATGGATACTGGCTATGGTAAACGCAATAATGGAGGCGATAGTCTGCGGGTACAGACATCTGCAATAGCTGCTTGGCAACCGCCACCATAGGGTCAATGTTCGCCATACGTACCAAGCCAACTGATACCCTTTGGCCCGTGACAGCCGGTTGATTATGCTGGCTGTGCAGCTGACAAATGCTTTGTTGAATAATTTCAGCCAGCTGTCTGATTATCAGGTCCGGGTTTTTACTGGTAGCGTTGATATCCAGCAGTCTAGCTTTGCGCAGCACAGGCTGCAGAGCCAGCGCCTTTACTCTCTTATCAACAAAGGTCAAATGATGCTGCATCAGCTGGCTTCTATCTGAGCACTCTGCTTTTGTGGCGGTAAACTCATCAAACCAGCCACAGATAACAGGCAGCCGAGTTCTGCCATCAGAATTTACTGCGTTAAATTGTTCTCTGCCTGAGTTGTAGGCGTCAAAAAGCGCACATACCAGCACCGGGGGCAGCGTGGCCGAAGAAAAAAGTACTCTTGCGCCCAACATTCCAGCCCAGTTAACTAATCGGCAAAGAGCCGGCAGATCAGATGTGTCGAAGTCATCAGGCTCATCCAGCACCAAATCAGCCGTCAGTAACCGCAACATAGGTGCGATCTGTTTGCCGCCGCGCACGCCTTCAGTTGCCGGCATCAGATGATCAATAGTGCTAACTAATACCGGTGCACTTACAAGTTGGTTTAATTTAGGGCTGCTATTCAACCAATCCTTTAACCTGCCGTCATACAAGCTCCCCTCATAACTTACATACAGGTGCTCAGCAATCGGATCGGCCAGCGACTCGCTGCCACTGCGACTATTACTAATAGCCTGTTCAGCCAGTTGCGACTGCTTGCCGATACTGTGTAATTGTTGCACTGCTGCTGAGCCTATCAACACCGCTAAGTCATCATCGGTGAGGTGAAGGCGTGCCTTTAATGCATCACCGGTTTGTAATGTCAGTGTTCTAAGACCTAATGCCACACTAAAACGGCAGCCCAACTTCTCGTTAGCAAGACCATACATAATGCGGGCATTGGCAAAGGTTTTGCCCTTGCCAGTACTGGCCATATTTATACCGAAAAAGCCCTGAGCAACGCTGGTCTCTCGAACCGAGCAGGCTAAATCATAAGCTTTATCCTGCCAGCGAAATTTTTCCAACTTAGCTCTTTGTTTAAATCCTTTATGTCGGGTGATAGCAGGTAGAGTATTTTTTAAATTTGGCAAACTTTTTGCGAGTAGATAGGCGTTGTGGCTAACGCCAATATTGTGCTCGTCTAATTTTTGCTTAAGGGCATGTGTCTTGCGATCAGAGTTGGCAAATGAGGCATAACTTGTATCTTGCCATTTTGCCTTAGGTTCTTGAGCGGAGTAATAATGATCAGCAAGCATCAATGTGAGCCTTGCTGTATGGCTGGTAAAGCGCTGCTCTAACCAATCACATTCAAACAGTCTCTTGCAGTTCATTGCTCTTTGAGCCAACTCACCGGCTTTTTGCCTCCAGGTTGCGCTGCGGAATGGCGTGCCGTTGATAAAAAACCAGTTATTATCACGTTGCTGTTGTTCCCAACTATCTGCACTATTTACCGAGTTCCATAACACATCAAAGTTATTGGATAGCCAAGTATCAATATCTTGCAGAACGGGTTTTGTATCAGATTTATGATCAGGAAACACGGGCAATCTGTGATGTGAGACTACTAACCATGCCACCAATCGTGCAACGGGAGCTAAACCTTCAAACGGTAGAAGAGATTTCTCCGTTGGTGTATCTCTATGTAAATTCGCCAAGACGGTTTTCTCAGTCTCTGCAGAAATACTTTTTAATGCTGTTAGCCACTCCTCATCTTTTTTTGCTGCTGCAAAAGCCTGAAATAAGCGAAGTGATACCCATTCATGTCTATAGGGTTCAAAGCCGGGCGTTTTTACTTTAGGGTTTATTTTGTTCTGAAACAGTAGGTTCGCTTTACCAAAGTCATGAAACAGTCCAGCGATACCTGCCAGTAATGCGATGACCTCAGCGTTATGCCAGGTATTTTCATCTTCACTGCGTAAGATGTTGCGTTCTGTCATATTAGTTGGAGTAGCCCCATCCGCATTAAACTTTTGCTGATTACCCACTATCCATAGCAGTTCGGTATGGTTTTTACTGCGGATCCAATGACAGGCGACTGCAGTATTGCGTCGAGCTGTCTTTTTTAACAGCTTACGCAACACATCTAGCCCTTGTAAGGTTATTGGAGTTTGCCAGGTTCTATCGCCACGACGCTCTGCAAACTGGTCAATAATACGCCGCGTTTCGCTCAACGCATTTTTTGAGCATTGAGAAACCAGCATGATATTCATGGTTCGTCTCCATGCACTGCTGCTATATCTTTCAAGCTGTCGATTATGTAATCCAAAGCTTCAGCTTGTTGAAAATTGGTGATACAGCTTTGCCGAAATTGCTGTTCGTCGTCTCCGTTCATGGCGCTGATGAATGCTTGTGGCAGAACCAGCGCATCCTTGATCAAGTCGGCCGCATCGAATACCAAACCACCTCTGCGGGTTTTACCATGCAACACTGAGAAACCATGAGGCAGGCCCAGCACCCAAGTTGCGGTAGCTCCCAAGCCGTAAGCTAAATAATTGCCGTGATCTAAAAAGCGATTTGTAGGGTCTATACCAGTGCCACCTTTGGCGCGTGTAAAGCTGTCATCGTGGGCGAGGGTGTTACACGCAATTTTGTAAAGTAATTTGGTCAGACGTGCTTCGGCCAGCATCAGTGACTGAGTGCCATCAGCGGCATTTACATCTTGTGTGAAACGAGACAGTGCTGATTCCAATTGTTTTGCGCTGACCGCAAACCCATTTTCGATAAAATATCTGTTTTTGAGCCAGTGCTTTAACGTGAAATCCATCCTGAACTGTTGAATCGATTTGGCTGCCTGCAGCCTCTTGCTGTCGTCAGGCCAAAATTTTAACCACTGTTGCAAATACTCACATGGTCGATATTCGCTTTGCGGATTAAACCAAGCGACTTCGATTTCAACATCATTGGCACTAAACAGCGGTGTGCCGCCGCCTCCGCAGAAGCCCACTAATACGCCGGCCCGTGCCAGTTCCCGCATTGCCGCCTGAGTGATAGAGGTGCCGGTTCCCAGCAATACAGAGGTGGTGTTTGCGATTGGTATATTCCAATACAACGAATGTTTGCCTTCATCAGTGACGTATTCAACCCGGCCGCCTTTAACTAATACTCTGCAATGCTGCAGGTAATACATGTTTGCCCGCTTGGAATGCAGAATGCTTTTCAAATCTGACGGTGAAAAATCGTCCACTGGCATTTATCCCTATTCTCAGGCGATTGGTAAATGATCGTACTGTCAATTACTCCCGCGTATTTCTTTGGCTGGGGAGGTCAAATAATTCCCAGAATTCACCACCTTCCCCCCAGTCTGATCCTCAAGCGCAACCCGCGCATCCTTCGCAATTTTCCCACCGCTCCTTGCAGCCACTTTGTTCTCATTCATTCCAGTCGCGTTTTTCGTTTCCGCAATCTTGCGCGTGGACAACTCAGCCAGCGCTGTAAAAATTAATTCCGCTTCACTCATGTGATCACGCAGGTTCTGGCTCTTGAGTCCTTTTAATTCCTTGTGCTCTTTGACACTGACGGCTGCCCATTCCTGATGAATGATATTGGTGAGAATGGCAAACTCTGATCCCTTCTTGATGTCGTGGTTTGACCAATAGTCCGTGAGCTTGTTGCGGGTTTCCTGCCCCATCATACGTTGTTGAATCCACTTCTCGCTGCGGCCGTGTTTTTGCCACGTGTCTCGTGCTCGATTCAGCGATAGTGCTGGATCTGCAAGCTCCTGCATACGCTCGTAACCCACTTTGGCCAGCCAGAGTTTGATGTGTTCTGCCTTGGGGCTGGGGATCGACTGCACAAGTCTCAGCAGAGTTTCGGCGGTGGCGACATCCGTCAGATAGCTCTTTCCGTCTGCCGCTGGCAATTTCAGTCGGTTACATTCTGTAACCGACTGGCTGCCTTCTTTTCCAAGCCTGTTCTTTAATACTTTCCAGTAGTTGCGGGCAGCCTGATAATCCGCCTGCTGCGTCAACACCTGCACAATATCAACCACCGAGAACCACCATATCTCAGCGTCTTCGTCGTAGACGCGGCGAATCTTGTAATCCTCGAATAAGGTCATGTCGGCTTTCATCGTTATCACTCCCTGATGGTTAACATAGTTGACGCGTGAGACAAAACATGTCCTGTATATAAATACAGTTATATCAGGGTTTTTGAAGTACGTTAAGCCCGTCTTGCAGTCGGGAAATCAAACTACGGCGCAAGCTAAGTGGGCTTTCGACAATAACCTCTGGCACGTATCTCATCAGGTCGCGTACCAACTCACGCTCATCGTTGTACTGAAAACTAAGCACATAGTCATCGCCATCCCACCGGCCGACTTGTTTCGGATGCCACTGCTGCATGGAAATTTCGCGTGCAATTGCTTTTTGAAACCGCAGCGTTGCCGTGTGGATGCCCTTGCCGGCAAAAATTCCGTAGCTGCCTGAAAAATGCTCTTCTCTGTCTTGTCGGGAAACTACATGCGCTGGAAGGTTGTTGCCGCTGGGAATAATGTGGTCAATACGTGCCAGGCTGAAGCTGCGGATAGCGTGTTGGTTATGGCACCAAGCGTCCAAATACCAGTTGTCTCTGTAGTAAAGCAGACTCTGTGGGCTGACGATGCGGGTGCTGGTCTCGCTGCTAAAGTTTGTGTAAACGATGCAAATCTGGCGGGACTTGAGCAGTGCGTCACCGACCTGAAGAAAGATGTCATTTGGAATACTTCGGTGCCCAAGGGGTAGAACTTTGATGCGATCCATCAATGACTTTGGGTCAATTTTTCGGGTTTTTAGCAGCTTGTGGACTTCGTGCTCGACGGCTTTGAGTTCTTCGTTCAACAGGCCGTTACCAAATTTTTCCAGAACATGCAGTAGCAGCGCCATTGACTGGAGTTCTTCAGCCGTCAGCCAAAGGCCTGGCAGCTGAAACAGTTCACCAGGGGTATTAACGTAGGCCCAGCCTTTGCCTTGTACGTAATCGACCGGTGCTGAAAAGTAATCGCGCAAAGAATCGATAAGACGGCGGACGGTTTTGGGGGTGCACTCAAGCTTTTCCGCCAGAGTGTTTATTTGGATCGGGTGGCGATGAGTTGTGAACAGTTGATGCAACTGTTGCATGCGATCGAGCTTATCCATAGCACTTCCTAGTCGCGATTGTTTGTGCACATTCTATGCAACCACTGGGTGACACCCTGTCACCCAGTGATCTCAAACATTAACACTATTCCCTCAATTCAACACCGCCTCATACACCACACGCTGTGCCACGTTGTTATCAAACGGTACCCCGCGCGGGCCACCGCGGCGCTGCTCCATGTAGATCATAAAAAATTCATTTTCCGGATCGACCAGGAACAGTGTGCCTCCAATGCCGCGCCAGCCAAAATTGTGTGCGCCGTCGGGGTTGCTGGCATCCACCGGCTGCAGGTGGAAACCCATGCTCCAGTCGCCGCGGTCGCCGTAGAAGAAAAACTCGCGCGACACGTCGGGGGTGATGCGTTTTTCCTGCATCAGCGCCAGCGTTTCCGGATTAAGGATACGCGCGCCATTGTATTCGCCGCCTTGCAGCAGCATCTGCGCAAAACGGACGTAGTCTTCAGTGGTGGAGTTCAGACCGCCGCCGCCGGAGAGTTGCGGGCGTGCAGTGGTGTTGTCGGCCATCTCGCCGTGAATGGGCTCGGCGATGCGTGCTGCTTTGGCAGCGGGTACGTAGAAGGTGGTTTCATCCATGCCCAGCGGCTCAAAAATACGCTCGTTAAGGATGGCGTCCAGCGGTTGGCCGGCGGCGACTTCCAGCACCGCACCCAGCACGTCGGTGGAGTGGCCGTAGTGCCAGGCGCTGCCGGGCTCAAAGAACAGCGGCAGTTTGCCGATGCGCTGCGCCACTTGCAGGTTGGTGAGGCTGCCGTCGCCGGGAATCTGCGCGGCATAGGATTTTCCCAGGTCGGTATCCGGCGAAAAAATCGCCTGAATCAAACCGGACTTGTGCGTCAGCAGGTGTTCAACGGTCATCACGGTTTGTGCTGGAGTCAGCGCGCCGGTTTCTGAGTTGACGACCTGCATATTGCTGAATTCGGGAATGTATTTGCTGACGGGGTCGGACACTGACAGCAGGCCGTCTTCTACCAGATCCATGGCGGCCACGCTGACAATGGGTTTGGTCATTGAATAAATGCGGAAGATGGTTTGTGCATCAATCGGTGTGGCGTCGCCCGGCCCTTGGGTGCCGACGCTTTCCAGCATGGCAATACCGTCTTTGTTGCCAACCAGCAGCAATGAACCTGCCAGATGTCCGCTGGTTATGGCCTCTTGCATGCGTGATTTGATGTCGGCGATTTCAGCGCTGGTGATGCCGAGTGCGCCAGCATCAATCATGGTGATGGAGTTGTCGGTTTGTGCGGTTGCCAGGCCTGCGCTGAACAGCAGCGTTGAGCCTGCTAACACGGCGGTTGCCAATCGGTTAAGTGCTGATGGTTTAAATGCTGATGGTTTAAATCCGAATGACGTTGAAAAAATGCGGGTGTGTTGCATGGCGGTTTCCCCTGCCTTTATTTTTGGAGTGGCCCGATCATAATCCAGCCCCTGTGCTGACACAATCTGGCAGTAAGGTTGGGCAGCGATCACTTTGCCCGTGGTAGACTCCGGTCATTACAAGAAGACATTCAAAAGGCGCAACTTATGAAACTGATCATCAAACTGATTGCCGGAATTACGCTGGGTATTGTGCTGGGGCTGTTTGCGCCGGAGTGGATAACCCGCATTCTGATCACCGTCAAAGCCTTGTTTGCGGAACTGTTGTTTTTTACGGTGCCGCTGCTGATTCTGTTTTTTATCACCAGTGGTATTGCGGCGTTGCCGCAGAAGTCCGGGCAGTTGCTGGGGCGTTCGCTGGGGTTGGCGTATGTGTCAACCTTGTTGGCGGGATTCATGACATTGATGGTTGCATCGGTGGTTGTGCCGGCATTGACCAGTCCGTCTGCGGCGCTGGATGCGGGGCAGGCGCTGACCTTGACGCCGTATGTGTCGGTGATTGTGCCGCCGGTGTTTAATGTGATGACGGCGCTGCTGATGGCCTTTGTGTTTGGCCTGGGGATTGCCGCGACCGGCGCGCAGTCTTTGCAGCAGTTATCCGATCAGGGCCGCGACCTGATTCAGTGGTTGCTGGTCAAAGCGATTATCCCCATGTTGCCGGTTTACATTGCCGGTGTGTTTGCGGAGATGGCGGCGGCCGGCACAGTGTTTGTTACCTTGCGCAGTTTTGCGATTGTGCTGGGCATGGCGGTGGTGTTGCATTGGGTGTGGATTACGCTGCTGTTTGTGCTGGCCGGCCTGCGCATCGGGCGCTCGCCGCTGGCGCTGCTGCGTAACATGATGCCGGCCTACTTTACTGCGCTGGGCACCATGTCGAGCGCCGCGACCATTCCGGTGTCTTTGCAGTGCAGCAAAAATAACGGTGTCAGTGAGGATATTGCCAACTTTACCGTGCCACTGTTTGCCACTGTGCATCTGTCCGGATCGACCATCACCATTGTCAGTTGTGCGGTGGCGGTCATCAGTATGCAGTCGAATATGGAGATGCCGCCGCTCTCGGTGATGGTGCCGTTTATTCTGACCTTGGGCGTCGTGATGCTGGCCGCGCCGGGTGTGCCGGGTGGTGCGGTGATGTCAGCGGTGGGTTTGCTGGGCAGTATGCTGGGGTTTGGTGAAAGTGCACTGGCGCTGATGATTGCCTTGTATCTGGCGCAGGACAGTTTTGGCACCGCCTGCAATGTCACCTGTGACGGCGCGCTGGCGCTGATGCTGGATGAGCAAGTGCAGCGTGGCAGCGCGGCACCGGCTGCTTAAAAGGCTTCTGCACCCTGGACTGATCATGAGTGCGGGTGCGGCCATCCGGCCTATTGGGTAAACTGGCGTGGCCTCTGCGCAACTGGATTGTTCAAACCAAATTTATAATCTGACCGGGAATTTATTATGGAACGTGTTATAGAAACCCTGATGCTGCGCTCGCGCTGGTTGCTGGCGCCGGTCTATCTGGGGCTCAGCCTTGCTTTGATTGCGTTGATGATCAAATTTTTTCAGGAAGTGCTGTACTTGTTTGCCAACATCCTCAGCTCAAGCGAAGCGGAGGTGATTCTGATTGTGCTCGCCTTGATTGACATTGCACTGGTCGGCGGCCTGCTGGTCATGGTGATGATGAGCGGTTACGAGAATTTTGTATCCGAGCTCGATACGCAGGGGGGTGAAAAGCTCAGCTGGCTGGGCAAGATGGATGCTTCCTCGCTGAAAATGAAGGTTGCCGCGAGTATTGTTGCGATCTCGTCGATTCACCTGTTAAAGGTGTTCATGAATATGCAGAACACTAACCCGGACATGTTGTTCTGGTATGTGATTGTTCACCTCACCTTTGTGGTTTCTGCGTTTGCGATGGGTGCGCTGGATCGTATCTCACGACAGTGAGTTAATGCGCCAATGAATTAATGCGCCGACCCCCACTGTGAGCCGGCGCGCGCAGTGGCTTGGTTAAAAGCTGTAGGTCGGTGCGTACGGCACACCATCGGCCTCAGCCCGTCGAGCGCCCGCCAGTATGCCGGGCATGGCGTAGTTGCCTTCGTGACAGGCATATTCGTAAATGGGCTCATCAGTTTTGTTCATGGGCATAATGCCGCTCCACGGCTGGCTGTAGTTTTCCGCATCGGTGACGGTGAATTCATACTGAATCACGTCGTCACTGATACGGGTGAAACGTTCCACCACGTGCATCTTGCTGGATGCGTAAAAACGGTGGGTCAGCGAGGATCGAAAACTTTGCTGCGGGTGAAAATGGGTGGTCTCCACCACTAGGGTGTCGCCCTCGTAGTAACCAATTGAGTCGCCCATCCAGTCGTAGGTGGGTGGCTCCCTGAATGACTTTCCCAGCCTGACAATACGCGCGTCGTGATTCATCTCCGCCAGCAGCACCACGTAGTCTTTATTCTGGATGATCTGCGTATTGTTGTTATAGGAGACGGGCAGTTTGGGCGGGCCTGCCGTTGAACCAAAGCCGACCAGGCAACGCTCACCCATCGGGCGGACTTCCGGGCCGTCGTAGCCCTCGCGGATCGCCATGGTGGTCTGGTGATTGAGGCGTCCGGTGTCGTTGTAAGGCAATTTTCCATCGGGCGGATCGATGAGGATGGCGCTGCGAATCTCGCCGTTAACACGAATCAGACGCTCACCCGGATCCATCCAGAAGTTGTTGTAACCACCCACATTCACACCTTCGCGTGGCGGCGCCCGGCTGGGATCGCTGGGCGCGCTGGCGGCCTCGTTGCGGGCCTGGACGGCGGATTCAAATTGCAGGGCTTCTTCTTCGGTGAGCACCGGTTTGCCGTTAAAACGCTCGGGGCGTTCAAGCGTGGTTTGAGTGGCAATTGACCAGATGCCTTGCAGGTCCGGGACTCCCCATTCGGTGCGTGCCGGCTGGTATGCATTCTGCGCGCTGACCGGCGCCCCTGTCAGCCCCCAGATCAATCCGCCGAGGGCGGTCATTGTTGTCAATGTCAGGCTTAGAACAAGGCGATGAATCTGCATACGGTTGCTCCTGTCATTATTATTGTTGAGTCTTGTTGTTTTGTATTTTGCTGCTGTTACTGCAATGTGTTTACTTCACTGCTGTAACTGCAATGTGTTTACTTCGTGGCCTTTTGTTTGGCGGACCAGGCAAAGTGCCTGGCCAGTTCTGTATCTTGCCGCAGTTGTTCGATGGAGTTGAATTGTCGCGCCAATGTCATTTCATCATATAGCGCGTGAATGCCTTTGTGGCAGGTGCGGCAGATAAAAATACCTTCATTCAACTGCTCGCGGCTGTAATTCTTTTGAAAATAGCTGCGCCGGTGTACTTTACGCGGTATCAGGTGATGAAAGGTCAGTGCCAGTTCCCGATAACACAGGCAGCAGATATCCGGGCGCTTATGCCGGGAATTTGCTGATGCACTATCGGAAAACAGGTCTGCGCTCATATCACGTCTTTACGTCAGAACTCCGTGTCGGGTTTACATGAACAACACATCAGACAGCACCCCAAACATAACCCCAAACATAACCCCAAACATAACCCCAAACATAACCCCAAACATAACCCCAAACATAACCCCAAACATAACCCCAAACAGCACCCCAATCCCATCGGCGGTTGATGACTGCGCACAGGTCGTCCAGGAGCATTGGCAGCGGCGCGCCGCCAGTTTAGCGGAGCCTGTCACAGAGAAAGGCCACACCGTGTCAGAGGTGTTTGAATTCCGTGAAATTGTTTACGGCAGCGATGAGTACAAAACCACACTGGCGCTGCGGCATCAGATTCTGCGCGAGCCTTTGGGGCTGAATCTGTGGCATGAAAACCTCAGCGTGGAAATAGACCAACGGCACTTTACTCTGTGGCAGCGAGCGGGTTCACTGATCGGGAGTGATAACAACTCAGCGCAGCTGTTGGCCTGTGTTGTCATCGTGCCTAAAGGTCAGGGCTGGGTAAAGCTGCGGCAAATGGCCGTCAACAGCCGCTTCCAGCGGCGCGGCCTTGGGCAGCGCCTGATCGCAGCGGTGGAAGAGATTCTGTTTAACGAGGGTGTTAAACAGATTGAATTAAGCGCCCGAGCGTCGGCCGTTGCCTTTTATGAAGCCAGTCACTATGCCTGCGAGGGGCCAGCCTATGTTGAGGTAGGCTTGCCGCACCAACGCATGACAAAAATGTTGAAACCCACGGTTAATCCAACCAATAACAGGGAACAAGAATGAATATTTTGAAACGATGTCGAACACTGGCCGTCGCCGCATTAATGACCACGCTCTCTGCCACGGCAGCGCAGGCTGATGTCTGGGACAGCGCCACTCACGGTTATGCAGAGAACAATGGCGTGCGCATTCATTACGCCACGGTGGGTGAAGGGCCGCTGATGGTAATGATTCACGGCTTTCCGGATTTCTGGTACAGCTGGAGTCATCAGATGGAAGGATTGCAGGATCAGTACCAGGTGGTGGCCATTGATCAGCGGGGTTACAACCTCAGCGACAGTCCTGCCGGTGATGAAAACTACGATATGAGCCTGTTGACCGCAGATGTTGCTGCTGTCATCCGCTCGTTTGGTCAGGAAAGTGCCGTGGTGGTTGGCCATGATTGGGGCGGCATGGTGGCGTGGAATTTTGCGTTTGCTTACCCGCAAATGGTCGACAAGCTGGTTGTTATGAATCTGCCGCATCCCCATGCCATGATCCGGGAACTCACCATCAACGAAGAGCAGCGGGCCAACAGTGCTTATGCGCGGGCGTTTCAGGCTGGCAGTCCGTCAGATCCGACCATCATGTTTGGCATGCCGATGACACCACAGACGCTGTCGGGCTGGGTGCGTGACCCTGCAGCCCGTGCGCGCTACGTGGAAGCGTTTGCGCAGTCAGACTTTGATGCCATGATTGCCTACTACAAACGTAATTTCCCGACGCTGCCGGCATTCTCGGCAACAGCGCCAGCGTTATCGGCGGATGTTCCGCAGCTGGACGTGCCCTTGCTGGTCATCCATGGCCTGGATGATACCGCGCTGCATTCCGACGGACTCAATAACACCTGGGATTGGAATAACGCCGATACCACCATTGTGGCGGTGCCCGGCGCAGGGCACTTTGTGCAGCATGACGCCAAAGAAATGGTGACCGATACCCTGCGCTGGTGGCTGGGTGCGCGTCGCTGATCAGGCGATTGGCCAGTCGGCGGCATCCACCGAATCGAGCACAGAATCGGTGATGCCTGGCGCCCATTTGGCCGTGTAGGTTCCGTCAGCATCATACAGGGCAGTCTGTTTATCGAGATCAAAGTGCCGGCCGCCCCTGGGGTCAACACCCACGCCGGCAATGTACTGCCAGTTGCCCCAATTGACCGCCACATCATAGTCGGTCAGCTGGTGTTCAAACCAGGCAGCGCCGTAACGCCAATCCATGCCCAGCTCGTTAACAAAACAACTGGCGGCAATTTGCCGGCCACGATTGGACAGGTAGCCGGTTTGTTTGAGTTGCCGCATACATGCGTTTACCAGTGGGAAGGGGGTCGTGCCATGGCACCACTTCTGGTAACGCTCAGGGTGTACACAGGTCAGCGGTGCGCGCCCGCTAATGCCTTTAAAGCGGAACAGTTGGGTGCCAAGCTCCAGCGCCAGCCACTGGAAGTATTCCCGCCACAGCAGCTCCGCAGTGATCCACCCGGTAGACTCCGTGCTGCCGTGCTCTTTGATGTAGTCATCCACGGCGATTTTGGCGCGTCTTACCGACAGGCAGCCGCGATTTAACCACGGCGAGAGTTTTGTGGAGTGATGCCAGCCGTCGAGTTCATTGCGCCGTTCTTTGTACTGCGCGGGCCAGGCGCTGCCAAAATACTCCTGCAGGTGTCTCTGGCCAGCCGTCTCGCCGCCACCAAATAAACCTGCATCGTTGGCGGCTGCCGGTGCCCATTCAGGCAAGCGTGCAGGCCACGCTGGCACGGGCGCCGCGACGGGTGAAGCAGGCAAGCGGGTGGGTGCTGACAGTGGCAAGGGCAGCGGATGGGATTGCGCCTTTTGCCTGAAATACGTCCACGATTTGCGGGTCTGTGCCAGCGTGACGGGCAGATCCTTCAATTCAAACAGCGTGAAGGTATCCACTTCTTCAATGCTGAGGTCAGGTAATCGTTTGGCAAGATTGCTGAGAATGGCCTGCTCATCGACTCCAAACTGACGGCTGCACACAAGGCGAGTAATGCGGTGTTTAACAATCAGGGCAGCTAACTGCTGTTCCGGATAACCAAACTCGATCAGCACATGCTGACCCAGATTTTTCATCTGCCGATTCAGGTTGTCGAGACTTTGTTGTACAAACTGCCAGCGATGTGGGCCCATGGAGCTGACATGGTAGCGATGTGCAGAAAACCAGCGCGGGTCAACACAATACACACACAGCAGCCGGTTGCTCCAGGCTGCGCGGACCAGGGCTGGATTGTCATCCAGCCGCAGGTCGTGGGTCATCCAGTACAAGGTATTTATCACGGTGTTGCAGCCTTCCTAATGTAAGCACTGATGATCAGTGCAGTTGCACACCGGTGCCAATCAAGCCGGACGTGGCTCAGCAATCCCCCGGTGATTGGCGCTGTTTGGATTGGGCGACAGGTAAGATCCCACAATCATACCAATCAGGCTGAATCCGAGGCCCACAAACTGAGGCTCATAGGCAAGTTCCGGGATGGTAAATTCGACCAGTAACCAACTGCCCAGTCCCAGCCCGATAGAGAGCGTTGCCCCCAGGTTGCTGGCTTTGCGCCAGAACAGCCCGGCAGTCAGGGGCACAAACACCCCGGCGAGGGTAATGCGATAAGCGTTGACCACCATATCATGGATGCTGCCATCCGACAGAATAGCGTTAATCACCACCATCACCGTGAACACGAACACGGTGTAGCGGGTATAGGTCAGCAGTTGCTGGTCGGTCATGCCGGGAATAATGTTTTTAAGCACGTTTTCAGTGAAGGTCACCGACGGCGCCAGCAAGGTGCCGGACGCAGTACTCATAATCACTGACAGCAGGGCGCCAAAAAACACCACTTGTAACCAGAACGGCATGTGTACGGCAACAAAGGTCGGCAGTACCAGCTGTGTATCGTTTTCCATCAGTGTGGCGGTCATTTCCGGATCAATCATGCTGGCGCTGTAAGCGAGCAACAGCGGCACAAACGCAAAGAAGAAATAAGCGATACCGCCGGCAGTGGTGGCCCATACCGCAATAGTCTCTGTTCTTGAGGTATTCACACGCTGGAACACATCCTGCTGGGGAATAGAGCCCAGTGCGATGGTAAAGAACGCCGCCATCCACGCCAGAATATCCAACAGGTTCATGCTCGGCATCCAGTCAAATTTACCTTCAGCAGCCGCCCGTTCCAGCACCAGTGGCAGGCCACCGGCCATGTCGGTTGCTGCGTTGGTTACCAGCAGCAGACCAATCACAATCACAATCATCTGTACAAAGGTGGTGACCGCAACCGACCACATGCCACCCAGCAAGGTGTAAGTCAACACCACGGCGGCACCCACAATCATGCCCATGGTCATGGACACTGCACCGTCAGACAAAACATTAAATACCAGTCCCAGCGCCGTCACTTGTGCCGAGACCCAGCCCAGGTAGGACAACATAATGCAGATGGACAACACCATTTCAATGCGTTTGTTGTAGCGGATGTGGAAAAAGTCACCCAAGGTCATCAGCTTGAGCCGATACAGAGGCAGTGCAAAAATCAGTCCGAACAAGACGAGGCATGCAGCGGCCCCCAGCGGGTCTGAAATCAGGCCACGAAATCCTTCTTCCAGAAAGGTGGCTGAAATGCCCAGTACAGTCTCTGCACCAAACCAGGTCGCAAACACCATGGCCATAACCATGTACATGGGCAGGCTGCGGCCGGCGGTTATAAAATCGCTGGCCGAATGCACGCGGCGGGCAGCAAGAACACCAATACCAATTGAGATCACAAGGTAAGCAACGACCAGTGTTAGCAACATAAACAATTCCGGTATTCATCAGATTGGAAAAAAGGCAGTGAACCCTCAGAGTTGCGCGGCGGCAGATGCTGTTCAGCGGTGTGAACGAACTTCATTCTGATGTGGGGTCACGGCTGGATCATATATAAAAACTGCAGACAAAAAAAAGCATTTTCTGCCGCCCACACCGACAAAAGCCCCGCCTGTGTGTCAGTCACACGGGCAGGGCTTTTCACATACTGCGAATGTCGAGCAGTGATCTCAGATGAAACTCAGCATCAGGTAAACCGCCAGCAAAATGATGACCCACTTGACCATACTGCCAACCGGATGTGTGCTGGACAGCGCGCCGTCTGGGCCAAACTGTCTGGCGAGTGTCGGCGACAGCGCACCGATTTTATGCACCAGCGCGTTGTTCAGTTCACCAATGACTGCCAGCCGCGCCACAAAACCCTGAATGATCGTCGGACAAAGACGACGATACACCCAGTCAACATCCAGATTGGTGGATCGCAGTTCTGGCGGGTACATATTGCGCAGGTTCAGCCACACAAATGCCAGCGCAGAGAAGAACAGCAGCTGTGTCTGCGCCAGGATGTGTGTTGCGTCATAGGGGTTGTAGCTGGTGTCATACGGCAACAAGCTGTACAGCATCGACGGATAGACGCCGATGGTCACGCACAGTGCTGCCGCAATAAACATCGCCAACTGCATATTGATCGGCGGATCGCTGACGCGAATGCCAGAGTCATGTGCAAAGAAAGCAAAGTACGGGATCTTGATGCCCGCATGGTGGAACACCCCGGCCGCCGAGAACAGCAGCATCAGCCAGACCCAGTCGTAACCTTCTTCAATGGCTGCGCTCATGACCATGGACTTGCTGACAAATCCGCTGAACAGCGGGAATGCAGAGATGGATGCGGCGCCCACAATACAGAACAGCGTGGTGCGCGGCATGGTTTTATACAGCCCGCCAAGATCAGAGCCGTTGATGCGTCCCGTCATGTGCAGGACAGCGCCCATGGTCATAAACAGCAGGCCCTTGAAGATGATGTCGTTAAAGGCGTGCGACACGGCGCCATTGATCGACAGTGCCGTGCCAATACCAATACCGACCACCATAAATCCAACCTGGTTGATCAGGCTGTAGGCCAGAACACGGCGCAGATCATTTTCGATCACCGCAAAGAAAATCGGGAAGCAGGCCATGGCTGCGCCGATGTAAACCAGCATCTCAGTACCCGGGTAAGCGCGGGCCAGGGCGTACACCGCGACTTTGGTGGTAAACGCACTGAGGAAAACCGTGCCAGTCGGCGTGGCTTCCGGGTAGGCGTCGGTCAACCAGGTGTGCAGGAAGGGGAACGCGCACTTGATACCAAAGGCCAGGAAAATCAGCCAGCCGCCAAGGCTGCCGGTGCCAATCGCACCAAATGCCAGCGAGCCGGTGTCAGCCGCATGGAATAACAAACCAATCAGCAGAATCACCCCGGACAACACCTGGATAATCAGGTAGCGGATACCGGCAAAATACGAGCGCGAGGTGCGACGTGCCCAGATCAGGAACACAGAGGTCAGCGCCAGTAATTCCCAGAATACAAACAGCGTCAGCAGGTCGCCCGCGAACACCGCGCCCATCGCACTGCCCGCATAAAGCGGAGCAGCCACTTGTTGCACATTATCTTTGACATGCAAGGCATACAGCGTGGCGATAAAGGCAGCGATGTGGAATGCGTAACCAAATATCAGGCTCAGGCTGTCGACCTTGTAGGGCGTGAGTTCATAACCGAGAAAACTTGTCTGCCAGTAGATGCCCTCTGGCATTGTCATCAGGTGCAGACCGCCCAGAACCGGCGCCAGCAACAGGATGGTGCTGCGTAACCAGCCGCGGGTGACCGCAGCAAACAGTGCCGCGATAAAAAACGGCACAAAAGGAGGTAACTCAATGGCCCACATGATGATCCTCCTCAACCGAGCGAGCGTGGCTGATCTCGTGCAGACGACGCTCTTCAGGCTTGTCGTAATAGTCTTCGTCGCGCATCAGAAAAGTGCGCATCCACTTGGCAATGACCACCAGCACCACACAACCGATAAATCCGTAAATCGGATAAAACGCCCAGAGGTTCTCCCATGGGTGGTAGGTGTAGCGGTTGATGACAAAATCCAGCACCACCAGCAACGCGCACAGGGCGTAAAAAACCCGCATCAGAATTTTAACGTTGCGGGGTTTGTCAAAAAAATACACACGATCATCGTGGATCTGATCGTGTTTGATGTCGGGGTTGCTCATCCTGTGGTCCTTATACATCGCCTGTCCGTCAATCGTCGGGACGACCTGACATTATTGGGTTATTGAGGCAGCCAGTTCATACAGAGGCTGCGGAAAAACAAACAACACAAGGCACATCAACGCAGTGAATGACAGCGCCAATAGCGAGGGCAAAGGCGCCTCTTTGATCGCCGGTCGTGCCACGCCATCAGCGGGCGGGAAAAATGCCAGAATTGGGATCGGTAACAGGTAGGCGATATTGAGCAAGGAGCTCAGCATCAGCACGCCCATGATAAACATCTGGTCAGCGTCCAGCGCCCCGCTTAACAGGAACCATTTGCTCCACGAACCACCGGTGGGCGGCAAGCCGATGATGCTTAATGTTCCGATCAGGAACGCTGCCATGGTGACCGGCATTTGCCAGCCAATACCGCGCAGTTGGCTGACATCCGTTTTATGCAGGGTGACCAGAATCGCGCCGGCGCAGAAGAACAAGGTGATCTTGCCAAAGGCGTGCATGGCAATGTGCATGGCGCCCCCGGTAATGCCAGCGTCGGTAGCCAGCAACATGCCCGCGGTGATGTAACTGAGCTGACTGACGGTGGAATACGCCAGTCGCTTCTTGAGATTGTCCTGTCGCATGGCAATCAGCGACGCGATGATGACGGACGCACCAGCCAGGTAGAGCAAGGCATCCGTGGTCGGTAGCTCATTCAGGAAATCCAGACCAAAGATAAACGTACCGACTTTCAGCAGCGTAAACACACCGGCCTTAACCACGGCAACCGCGTGCAGCAAGGCGCTGACCGGTGTGGGTGCCACCATCGCGGCAGGTAGCCAGCGGTGGAACGGCATAATCGCTGCCTTACCCACACCAAACACAAACAGCACCAGCAGCGCGCCACCCACTGCGACTGATGTACCTGCGGGGAATACACCGCCTTGGGTGAATTCCAGCGTGCCAGCCACAAAATAAGTGCCAAGAATCGCAAACAGGAAAAACGCAATCGAGGTGCCCAGCAGAATGCCCAGGTACGTGCGGCCACCCTTTTTAGCCTCAGCCGTGCCCGCGTGTGTCACCAGCGGATAGGTAGACAGCGTGAGTACTTCGTAGAAGATAAACAGCGTGAACAGGTTGGAGGCAAAAGCAACGCCAAACACACTGCCAATCGCCAGTGCAAAACAGGCGTAAAAGCGCGTCTGGTTTTCTTCATGGTGGCTGCGCATGTAACCGATGGCATAAAAAATGGTCACCAGCCACAACACGCCGGCCACCAACGCAAAAATCATCCCCATGGCTTCCAGTCGGAATGACAGGCTCAGGCCCGGCATGATCTCAAACCAGTTCACCTCAACCGCAATGCCCGCCTTGAAGGTGTTGTAAAGCCCGATGACCAGTGCCAGCACAATCAGGCTGGCAATCACCGAGACCGCCTCGCGCACATTCTCGGAGCGGCCGGTCAGCAAGATGCCGGCTATAGCCAGCACCGGCACCAGCATGGTCAGTTGCAGCATCAGTTCAGGAGTAAGAGAGTTCATCAACGCAGCCCTCCAAACAGATCTGCAGCCGCCATTTGAGAAACGCCCACCGTCAGGCTGGTCTCAATACCAAAATACAGATTCGCCAGCACCAGAATCCACATGGGAATCAGCAAGGCAGCAGGTGCCTCTTTTACATCGGGTGTGGATTCTGAGACAGGTTTGAAATAGGCCACTTCAATGACGCGCCAGATGTACACAACGGATAACAGCGACCCCAGCAGAATCGCCGCGGCCACCGGCCACCAGCCGTTTTCAAGTGCGGCCGAGACCAGATACCACTTGCTGATAAAACCCACTGTCAGCGGCACGCCGATCAGGCTGAGACCGCCTATCAGAAACGCCGCCATGGTGAGCGGCATGCGCGATGCAATGCCGTGCATTTGGGACAACTGGGCAATGCCCATGCGGTAAACCACTGCTGCCAATGCCAGAAACAGCGCGCCCTTCATCAGGCCATGGTTCAGCATGTGCAGCAGCGTTGCCATGATGCCGGTCTGGCTGGCAAAGCTGATGCCCAGCATGATGTAACCCACTTGCGCCACACTGGAATACGCTAGCATTCGCTTAAGATTATCCTGATAAATGGCGACCACGGAGGCCACAAAAATACCCGCGATTCCCAGTGTCAGCAGCACTTCCTGCAAGGGGAAATGTGTAAATGAAAACTCGAATCCGAACACATCAAAAATAAAACGGATCATCACATACACAGCAACCTTGGTTGCCGTTGCTGCCAGAAAGGTGGTGACAATCGACGGCGCAAATGTGTAGGCGTTTGGCAACCACAGATGCAGGGGGAACAAGGCCAGCTTCATGCATACACCGACAATCAAGAAGGCAAACGCGGTGAACACCGTTTTGGTATTCTCAACGTCGGGCAGGCGCTGCGCGAGGTCGGCCATGTTCAAGGTGCCGGTCATCACATACATCAGTCCGATACCAATCAGGATAAACGTGGCACCAATGGTGCCCGCAACCAGATATTGAAAAGACGCCCACAACGCCCTGCGATCCTTCCCCAGCGCTATCAGTGTGTAAGTTGCCAGCGAAGATATTTCGAGAAAAACAAACACGTTAAACGCATCACCGGTCGCGGTAATGCCCAGCAGTCCTGCCATACACAACAGCCACGCGATATAGAAAAACGTGTGTCTGTTTTCAGGAATCTCGTTCTCGATGCTGGTGCGTGACGCGAGCAGTGCAAGCGCACTGATGGCAGATATCAGCACCAACAACGGCGCGTTGAGCATATCAACGCGGTATTCGATACCCCAGGGCGCTTCCCAGCCGCCGAGTTCATAACTGACAGGCCCGGATTGCATTACCTGAGACAGCAACGCCACACTGACCGCCAGCGTCATAAATGCGACCAGCGTAGCAAATGCCCACGCTAGCTCGCTTTTGCGCAGCAGCAGGCAGATTGGTGCCGCAATCAGGGGAATAATCACCTGCAGAACTGAAAGATGCACAATCATGCTTGTTTATCCTTGGCGTGAATGTCGTCCTCTTCCACGGTGCCGTAGCTCTCGTGGATGCGCACTACAATGGCAAGCCCCAGCGCCGTGGTGGCAATGCCCACCACAATGGCGGTAAGGATCAGTACGTGTGTCAGCGGGTTTGAGTACAGTGTTATGCCGTCTGCCAGCACAGGGGCTGTGCCGCCGGTAATTTTGCCCATGCTGATGTACATGATAAAAACCGAGGTCTGAAAAATGGTCAGCCCTATCAGTTTTTTGATGAGATTGTTGCTGCAGATAACGATGTAGAAACCAATCATCATCAGCACAATCACAACCCAGTAATTAAACAGCCCAAGAAACTCCATCAGTCAGCCTCTCCCTCTTTCTGGCTGCGTGCCGTAAACGTAAAGAAGATTATGATCATCACCGAGGCGACGGTGATGCCAACACCGAGTTCCACCAGCAGAATGCCCAGCATCTGGCCCGCGACAGGATCGTCGGACAGGAAGTTATAATCGAGAAAATTTCCGCCGTTGATCATTGCCACAACACCGACACTGCCATAGAGCAAAACACCCAGTGCCGACAGCAGTTGCACCAGCGTATGGTTAACAACGTTGCGGGCGGCGGTCAGACCGAACAACATGGCATACAGGATAAAAGCTGACGCAAAAATTACCCCGGCCTGGAAGCCACCGCCGGGTCCGTACTCGCCATGGAACTGCACATACAAGGCAAACAGCATGATCAGCGGAATCAGCATTTTTGACACGATACGCAGCACAACGTGATCACTCATCAAAGCGGTCTGCACAACAGGCATCTTGGTGGCGTTGCTCATAACCATCGCCAGCACGCCGATGCCCGCCGTGAAGATCACCACCACCTCGCCAAAGGTATCGTAGCCACGGTAGCTCGCCAGGATAGAAGCCACCACGTTTGGAATGCCGATCTCGGTGGCCGAATCATTAAGGTAACGGGGAACAACATGAGTCTGTACGGGCGCATCGGCTGTTCCAAAACCGGGCATGTCCTGAGTTCCGTAAATCAGCAGGGCGCCCGTGACGGTGACCAGCACCAGCGCAAGCACAGGCCTGTAATCCGCTTGTGGTTTAACTGACGCCTTCTCAAAGCGGCCGGTCATCGACAAGGTGGTCAGGACAAGAAGTGTTGATATTCCGGCGCCAACGGCGGCCTCTGTAAACGCAACATCATGTGCATCCATGAGCACAAAAAAACTGGCGGATAACAGGCCATAAATACCCGCCAGCATAGTCACAGCAAACAGGTCTTTGACGCGCACAATCGCAATTGCGGTAGTGACCAGCATCAAAATAATCACCACATGAACAAATGATTCCATAATCACACACCTCCCGATGGCTTGGTGTCCGCTTCAAGGACGCCGGACTTTCCGGGAAGCAGAGGTTTCAGCCCGCTGTGTAAGGCGGCTTTCGCCAAGGCATGGCCAGCGGTCGGACCTGTTAACAACACAAACACCAGAATCATGATCAGCTTGGCAAGCACTATCCAGGTAGGGGCCTGCAACATTAATCCGGCCAGAATCATGCCGGTCGCCAATGTGTCAGTGACGCTGGCAGCATGCATGCGTGTGAAGAAATCAGGAAATCTCAGCAGCCCGACAGAGCCGGAGATACACAGCAGTCCACCGATGACCAACAGGGCCCAACTGAGGTAAGTCGCTACGATGCTCATGATTAATCCTTCACCGTCTCGCTGTTGGCTGATTTACCCGGCGAGGAGTACTCAAAAAACCGGAGTATTCCTATCACCGTAATAAAATTCATCAGGGCATACACCATTGCTATGTCAAGGAATTCCGGGCGCCCCATCAGGAAACCCACAATTGCAATCAGCAGCACGGTTTTAGTGCCAAAGACGTTAACTGCCAGAATGCGGTCGTACAGTGTTGGTCCCGCATAGGCCCGGAACAGCGCAAGCGCCATCGCCACCAACACGGCTATTGTTACGGCGGTAAACATAGTTATTTATCCAGTTTGCGCACACGCGCTTCCATCTCACCGCTTTCAATCTCAGCGATGGAGCTTTTGTCGAGCGCGTGTACGGTGATTGAATTGTCTGTCACTTCTGTGGTGACGGTTCCGGGGGTGAGGGAGATAGAGTTTGCATAAATGACCTTGCCAATCTCGCTCAGGTGATCCATTTTGATGGTGACCAGTGCCGGCTGCAGGTGCAGATTACTGCGCCATATTGTGCCTACCACTTTGATATTGGATATCACCAGTTCCTTCAGCAGCCACAAGTAATAACCGGGGATGTTTTTTGTCAGATTCAAGGGCTGCGATTCACTATCAATTACTTTCATGCGGCTGGAAATCAACAACACCAGCAGCACGGATGCTGTGCCCAGACCGTACATCAATGGCTTGAAAAGACCCGAGTTCAGAGCCCAGAACGCAACCAGCAAAACACCCAGACTTAAGGTTTGTATTTTCATGTTGATCCCTGCACATTTTTGCTCAAACGACAGTAAAAAATTATGTTTACATGAGTGGATTTTCTGCAGTTTCTATTGCACCGATTGGGCGGTTATTTCTGCAGAATCGTCACTGAAATAGAGGGTGGACAAGATCAACATGGCTATAAAATTGAGTGTGATCGCTGGCAGTAGTCCGGCTTTCTTCACAAAAGCCCCGATTCAAGCTCCGAGCAGATATTCACACCAACATTGTGAAAAAGTTTGTCAAATGTGCAAATAAGTATGTGATGGCCGTGTCCCTGCTGCGGCGAGCAGCGGGTCTATGTTATGGTGCGACCGGCCCGATACTGGGGATCAATGCGTTGTTAAAGTGGTTTAAACCGGTTGGTAAAGGGGGCGTATGACAGTCAGCCATAGTGTTTTGGTTGTTGATGATGACAAAGATATTCGCGACCTTTTGCACAAATTGTTTCTGGCAGAAGGCTACCGATGTTCTGTCGCGGGCAACGGTGATGAAATGTTTGCGCGCCTGGCCCAAGAACGGTTTGACCTGATTTTGCTGGATGTGATGATGCCGGGGCGAGATGGATTCGAATTGTGCAGAACCTTGCAATCGGATCCTGCAATGCCGCCCGTCATCATGCTGACAGCCAAGGACGAAGAGATAGACAGAGTGGTTGGCCTAGAGCTGGGTGCTGACGATTACATCGTAAAACCCTTTGGGCGCCGCGAGTTGATGGCGCGTGTCAAAGTGGTGTTTCGTCGTGTGCAAAACAGCCATCGGCGAGTCAGTGGGGTCAAGGGTAACTTTCTGTTCGGAGGCTGGTGTTTCAGGCCGGCTCAGATGGAACTGGTCGACGCCGAGTCGGCTGTTGTGCCCTTGTCCTCCAGTGAAACCGAGTTGCTGTTGGCTTTTGTGCAGAATCCACAGATTCCGTTGTCGCGCGATCGCTTGCTGGACTTGACCAAAGGCCGTTCAGTGGCGCCGTTTGACCGCAGTATTGATTCTCACATCAGTCGCCTGCGCCGCAAATTGCGTGACGATGCCAAGCAGCCAGAAATCATCAAAACCTCCTGGGGCAAAGGTTACATCTTCACCTTCGCAGTCGAGTCTGTGTGATGGTGGTGCCTGCAACACTCAGCAACCGCTTCCTCACGCTCAGAGCTCGGGCATTGTTGGTATTGACGGCTATTTTTACGATCTCGCATTTGTTGACGCTCATGGTGTATGAGTCCAACCGTCACCGAGTGGTGCTGCTGACAGAAGCGGTGGATCTGGCTGATCGCATTATTGGTATTGTTGACCTTGCGGAGCGCTTCCCACAGGCAGATCGGGCGCAGATACTGGCTGCGGCGCAGACCCAGTTTTTGTTTATGTACCCGGATGTTATCCAGTCTGCCGACGCGAATTGCGAACAGAACGATTTTTCAATACAGATTACCGAGCGCCTGAACAGGTGGTTTACCTTGTATCCGGGACTTGATGCCACTGTCTGTGTGGTGGATGTAAGCACGGATCATCGCCTTGCCGATTCCTCAATAGGCTCGGTCTCTGGCCTGGACGCGCTGGTGTACATCGATTTTCCGGATGGTGAACAAGCCATCTTTCGTGCCATTTTGCCTGAAGCGCAGTCATTGTTCCGGGATATGCTACTGATCTATTTCTTGCTGGTGGGGCTGATCAGTCTGGGCTTGGGCTGGTTTCTGATCAGCAGAGTACTAACGCCCCTGAGCCAGCTGGCGACGGCAGCCGATGTGATTGGCACCAATCTGGATGCGGTAGCTCTGGACGAGAGCGGGCCCTCTGAGGTCGCGCGCGCCGCCAGAGCGTTTAACCGCATGCAGACTCGCCTCAAACGCCTTGTGCAGGGCCAGACAGAAATGCTTGCCGCGGTATCTCATGATCTGCGGTCGGCGGCAACGCGTCTGCAGTTGCGGGCGGAGCTGCTGGACAATGAACCCGAGCGTGAGGGTATGTTGCGAGTAGTCTCCGATATGCGCCACATGATCGAGTCGGTGCTGGATTTTGTCAGAGGCGTGGAACCGAACGAGACCGCTCGGCGCACGGACGTGCTCGCGCTGCTCGAAAGTATGATCGAGGATCTGCAGGAAGAAGGGTTCCCGGTGCATTTTGCCGCGCAACAAGACAGCGTTTTTATGATGTGTCGTCCGGTATCGCTGCGTCGCTGCTTGCAGAACATCATTGATAACGCCATCAAGTATGGCCAACAGGCCTGGGTCAGTTGTGTTGTGGAGCCTGGTTACATCCGGATTATCGTTGAGGATCAGGGGCCTGGTGTGGCTGAACATGAGTTGCAAAATATCCTCAAACCGTTTTACCGGCTTGACGGTTCACGCAATCGCGACAGTGGCGGTATTGGTCTGGGTCTGGCCATCACCCAGAATATTGTGCAGTTGCACGGGGGCAAAGTGTTGATCAGCAATCGCGCCGTCACCACCGGCCTGCACGTCGAAATAGCGTTGCCGCGACCATGACATCACGGTGGATCATCTTTTGCTCGATCATCGATAACTTCGGCGACATCGGGGTGTGCTGGCGGCTGGCGCGCCAGCTGGTCGATGAACACCGGCGTGATGTGGAGCTCTGGGTGGATGACTGGTCGGCGTTGTCAGGGTTTCTGGCGGCGCAGATCCCTGCCATCAACAACTCGCCGGTTTTTCCAGAGCAGCAAGCAATGACGGCCGCAGGCGTCTGTATCCGACATTGGCATAACCCCTGGCAAGCGTTGCCAGTGACCGATCAGCAGATTGCCGGCGCCGATGTCATTATTGAGGCGTTCGGTTGTGAGCTGCCGGCCAGTGTTAAAGAGGCGATGAGCACGGCAAACAGCCCTGTGTTATGGCTGAATCTGGAATACCTGAGTGCCGAAGCGTGGGTGAAAGAATGTCACGGCCTGCCGTCTCCGCAGAACCTGTCTCCTCTGGTAAAAAAATTCTTCTTTTTCCCGGGATTTGAGCAAGGCACCGGCGGACTGTTACGTGAGGCGACACTGACCAGTCAGCATGAGCAGTGGCAACAGGAGCAGCAGGTTCTTCGTCAGCGTTTGCTGCACAATGCCGGGCTGTTAGAGTTTTTGCAGGCTGATGTGCTGCTGGTTTCTCTGTTCAGTTACGACACGCCGGCGCTGGCTAGTTGGCTTAATGCGTTACAGGCACAGACACAAGAGGTGGTGTGTTTTGTACCCGAAGGCAAAAGTCTGGCAGCGGTGGCCAGATGTTTTGCCAGAGATCGGCTGGTGCCCGGCGAGATTGCACGGGTTGGTGCCCTGACAGTGGTGGCAATGCCCTTCGGTTCACAAACGGATTACGATCAGCTGCTCAGTCTGTGTGACTTTAATGTCGTGCGCGGAGAGGACTCCTTTGTGCGTGCGCAATGGGCTGCCCGCCCAATGCTCTGGCATATATACCCTCAGGCTGACGGGGTGCATCTCCAGAAGCTTGAGGCATTTGAGAGACTGTATCTTGATGGATTGAATCCGGACGCCGCCAAAGCCTGGCACGCGTTCTCAAATGGCTGGAATCTGGGTGAAGATTGCCACGAAGTGTGGCATCATCTGCGCCCTCAACTTTCGAGCTTGCAGTCGCATGCCCGAAAATGGCAGAAAAAACTGGCTGCTATGCCTGATTTGTCTGCGAATCTGGTGAATTTTGAAACCCTTACTAAATTGAGTGCTCACCCATGAAAACCGCACAAGAAATCAAACCCGGCCAGGTCATCATGATCGATGGTTCGCCCTGGAAAGTTCAGAAAAACGAGTTCAACCGCGCTGGCCGCAGTTCAGCTATCAACAAGATGAAGCTGAAAAACATTCTGAACGGCATGCAGACCGAAACCACGTTCAAGTGTGACGACAAACTGGAATACATCGTTCTGGAGCAAAAAGAGGTTACCTACTCCTATTTCGCAGATCCCATGTACGTGTTTGTTGATACCGAATACGAACAGATCGAGATTGAAAAGGACGACCTGGAAAACGTATTGATGTACATCGAAGATGGGATGGAAGACGTGTGTCAGGCCGTGTTCTACGGCACCAAGGTGATTTCCGTCGATCTGCCTAAAAACATCGTGCGTCAGATAGCGTACACCGAGCCCTCAGCGCGCGGTGATACCTCAGGCAAAGTGACCAAGATTGCGCGCTTGGCCAACGGCCATGAACTGCAGGTTTCCTCGTTCTGCGAAATCGGCGACTACATCGAGATCGACACACTGACCGGCGAATACAAGTCACGCGTCAAGCGTTAATGATCCAAACGGTGACTGCAGGCGGAATCGAATAACTGCCTGCAGGCTTTGCTCTGAGCCTGCCGTGCCTGCGTCGTTATGTCGCATGCACGGGGCAAGACAAACGCGCATAATTCAGATCAACCTTCCCAACAACTGAGGGCGCAACCATGAAACGATTCTCCGCACTGCTGCTGATGCCTTTGTTATTGCTGCTGGCAACCGCAGGCCACGCAGATGATTATCTGAAAACAATCAAAGAGTTTTCACTGACAGATCAACGCGGTGTGACACACACCATGGATGAGTATGTCGATAAGGATTATGTGGTCATGTACATCCACGGTTCAGGTTGCCCGATTGCGCGCCTGTCGGTGCCGACTTTCCTGTCGATCCGCGATGATTACCAGCCAAAAAATATTCAGTTCCTGATGCTCAATTCCTTCATTCAGGACGACATCCCGCGCATCGCCAAAGAAGCTGAGGATTTCAAGATTGATTTCCCGATTCTTAAAGATGCCGATCAGTCTGTTGCCCGCTCGCTGGGTGTTGAGCGCACTGCCGAAGTGTTCATCATTGACCCCAAAACCCGCAAGGTGTTGTTCCGTGGACCCATTGACGACTCACTGGGCTATGAGACCCAGCGCGTCAACACCGAGCACAACTATCTGCGTGATGCGTTGGACACGGTGATGGCCGGTGGCACGGTTGATATCAATGACATCCCTGATTCCAAAGGCTGTCTGGTTGGCTTTTTCCTGAGCTGAGACTGCATCAGCTCGGGTTATTGCGCATCGGTTGATCGCACGATCAGCCCTGGTCGTGCGCCGGTCATGCTTCTATCCTTCAAGACAGCCTGACCGGCAACAAACACATGCACGGCACCTTCAGCGTACTGGTGCGGATCCGCAAAACTGGTCCGCTCATTCACCTCGGCAATATCCAGCACGGCAATATCGGCAACGGCGCCTGCCACCAGGCGGCCACGATGGGTCATCTTTAAGCGATCTGCCGGCATACCACTGACTTTATGGATCGCTGTGTGCACAGGAATAATGCCAAGGTCCCGCGCATAGTGACCAATCAGACGCGCAAACGTACCGTAATTTCTGGGATGGACTGCGCGATCGGAGGGCCCCTCAATGCCGCCATCCGAGGCAATCATGGTGCGCGGATGCCGCATGATGTTGTGAATATCCTCTTCCACCATGGCATGGAAAACAGCGCTGCAGTTGCCGGCAGCCACCAAGTCCATCAGCAGGTCTGCTGCGTTGACTTTGGTGGTTTCAAGGCCCTGCCGGCGCAATACCTCGCTCAGGTTAAGTCCGTTGAGCGTGGCATCATGGGGGCAGCCCACCAGCACCACGTTGGCAGGGTCATTCCCACCACGGTCGACTTCGATGTTGTACACAATATCGTTGCGCAGTCGTGCGCGTTGGGTGGCATCTGCCATACGCACCAGCAGCGCCTCACGACCGCCATCCAGCGCCCAGCCAGGGAACAGAATCTGTAGATTGGTGGAGGACGCTGTATACGGATACTGGTCGATGGACACATCCACGCCGCGGGCGATGGCCTCATCGACCAAACGCAATGATTCTACCGAACTGCCCCACATGGGGGCGCCCACCACCTTGTGATGGGTGAGTTGGGTAGGCAGCCCGCCTTCTTCGCCGATGCGGATGGTCTCGGCAACGCTGTCGAGCAGGCCCAAGCCCTCTTCGCGCATGTGGCTGATATACATGCCGCCGTATTCGCCGGCAACACGGACCAGCTCAATGACCTCTTCGGTGCTGGCAAAACGGCCAGGGGCATAGATCAGGCCTGACGACAGGCCAAAGGCGCCCTGTTGCATACCCAGCGCAACCTGATCGCGCATCCCCTGCATTTCCTCTTCGGTCGCCGGGCGGTCATCTTCGCCAACAATCAAGCCGCGGATAGAACCATGCCCGATGTAACTGCCAAAATTCACCGCGGCAGGCAAGGCTGCGATGGCATCAAAGGTGTCTGACAGTGGTAACGGGGAGCCGCCGTCATTGCCACCGATCACCGTGGTAACGCCCTGCCGGATCAGATTCTCCGCGTCCGGCCAGCCAAAAATACCTTGATCTGTGTTGTCATCAAGAGCATGGCTATGAATATCGATAAACCCCGGCGTGATCGCCAGCCCGCTCACATCAATAACTTCCCTGGCTGTAAATTCCCCGAGTTCACCAACCGCCGCAATCAGCTGGCCAGTGATGGCGATGTCGCCCTCAACAGGCAGTTCGTCGGCCCCGCTGAAGAGCAGGCCGCCGCGCAATACGGTGTCGTAGCTGGGTATCACTGCAGGATCTGCGGGCGGTAGCGAAGTGGTTTCGGTTGCGTTGTCGGAGCAGGCACTCACGGCGGTGAGTAAAATCAGGCAGGCTAGTTGCTTATTCATAATGGGCGGCGCACGTTATCCGATAAAGTGATTGACTTATGTGTCTGTCGTTTCGATTATTCATTAAATGGTTAAAAATGACGCCCTTTTTTGGCGTATCCGTCCGTAATATCTCAGAAACGACGAGTATCGCAAGACTTTTTGGATGATTGAAAATGGTTCTGGAATTTCTGAATAACGGCGTCCCCATGACGCATGAGGATCGCACAAATAAACGATGGCTGATCATCGCCACCATTACCGTGATTGCAGTGAGTGCGTCACTTGCCATTACCTATGCGGTATTGTGGCTGACCGGTTACGACATGCTGCCGATGTTTTTTATTATCGCAACGGTCGCGCCTCTGCTGATTGCGCCGGTGACAACCTGGTCCATTATCAGCTTGTTGGTCAATATCCAGAAACTGGAAGAGGCCTATCGCAATCTGGCGACACACGACGATCTGACCCGCTTGCTTCGCCGCGGAACATTTCTGACGCAAAGCCAGACTTTTGCCTGC
Source organism: Rhodoferax sp. OV413 (assembly GCA_943330915.2). Classification (GTDB taxonomy): domain Bacteria; phylum Pseudomonadota; class Gammaproteobacteria; order Pseudomonadales; family Pseudohongiellaceae; genus Pseudohongiella. Next base: position 30,786 of record CALQJO020000031.1, read on the forward strand.
CTGTGTGCCCGCAACAAACAAACCATGTCATTTGCCACTCTTGATCTGGACCGATTCAAGGACGTCAATGACCAGCACGGACACGGCGCTGGTGACGAGGTACTGAAGGCGTTTGCTGATATTCTGCGGCAGTCGATCAGAGCCAGTGATCTGGCCGGGCGTCTGGGTGGTGAAGAGTTTGCGATCGCTCTGCCGGCCACATCGGTTCAGGAGGCATTGATAGTGCTGGAGAGAATTCGCATCAAAACTGAACAAACCGAGTTGCCGTATCTTGGCAAAGCGCTGCGTTTTACCGTGAGCATCGGGGTCAGTGATGCACACGGCAAACAGTTGGAAGATATTGACTACCTGATCAAATCCTCCGATGCCCAGCTTTATGAAGCCAAACGTCGCGGGCGTAACCGCATAGAAAGAGACTCACCTGACGATCTGTTTTCCGGATTTGACAGCACACAAGGGTCCACGCCGGCGCAGTAACACTCCAGCGCCGGGCCTGCCTGACACTCAAAGACTGCAATCGCCCCCGAACTCATTGCCACCGCCGCAGTATGTATGGTGCTGCAGCTGGATATGGATGCCGTCCGGGTCAGCAAAATACACTTCCGGGGTGCCGCCCGGAGCGCCGCCGCGTTCCGGCATGCGTCTGCTCACCCAGTGCTGCAGGGGCGCTGCCGGCTGTCCTTCAGTACGCGGTGTCATGCCATAGTCGGTCAGCCGTTGCAGCACAGACTGTTCCGTAAAGTCCTCAATATTCAGGCTGGCATGATCAATGCGCCCGGCTTGCGCGGGTGTGCCGGGCTGCGTGCCGCCCACAAACATCAGGAACTGATTGCCATCATTGATACCCAGAACCGGGAAGGTTCCCTGGAACGCCTGATTCTCGATACCAAACAGTTTTCGGTAGAAATCATTGCTAAGTTCGAAGTTGGCGACATACGTCGTCATGTGATTGATTTCGCGCAGGCGAATCAGACCTGGGCCCGGGGCCACTTCCGCAGTGCAGGCTTCGTCACCGCGCCCGCACGATTCGATACTGGAGAGCTGAAACACGACACCATCTCTATCTGCCACAAACAGCTCGTGGTTATCTGCGAGCATGGTATCGCCCTCACCAGGCATGCGCTCGAGCCAGCTGTGCATGGCGCGGGTCATGGGCGGCGCTTGATTGCTCATGCTGTCGACGGTGCGGTTGACGCCATGATCGGACAATCTGGCTTGCAGGCGATACCGGTCGGGGTCAATGGCGCTTAATCCAAAGTGGCTGATGTGGGGCTGCTGACCCTCACGCACCGGTTCCAGTGTAAAGTACTGCGGGCCGCTGCCAATTTGCAGTGCTACCCGCTGACCTACCCGCGAGACCACCGCAGACCCGAACAGTCCCTGATAAAACGCCAGCGATCGCTCAACATCGCTCACCCGCAGGCCAAAATTATGATAACCATGCACTGGAATAGAGGCAGCGCTCGCTTGCTGTGCGACACTTCGCATGGCCAGCGGCATCAGCGGCAGCGCCATCAGCAGGCTGCGACGCGAGATTTTTAAGGGTGATACCGGTGTTGTTTTGTCAGCAGATGCTGTCATGGCTGCTCTCCGCACTTCATGTTGAGTGACGTTTGTTGTTGAGTGACGTCAGAATGTGATGACGCCGGTTGGTGATGCTGCTGTTGTTTTCACCAGTGTAGCCCTTGAATTCCGCAGAGTTAAGATGTTTGTTGTTTCTGAGTGTGTCTGGCCAGCATGGCTTTGACAGCCAGTGCAACAAAACCTGCCAGCAGCCCCCAGAATGCTGCGCCCAAGCCAAACAAGGAGAGTCCCGATCCGGTGGCCAGAAAGGTCACCATCGCGGCATCGCGTTGCGACTTTTCAACCAGCATGTTGTCAATGGCCCCGGTCAGTGCAGGTATCAGCGCAATCCCGGTGAGCACCATGATCACGGTGGGGGGCAGCGCCAGAAACACGCGAACTAACGTGGACGCAAAAATGGCCAGTAACAGATAAAAGCCCGCGTAGAGGATGCCCACTATCCATCGGCGGCTACGATCGGCATGCGCCTCGTCACCGGTGCAGATGGCTGCCGTAATGGCTGCAAGATTGACCGCATGGGCGCCAAACGGCGCGGCTATCATGCTGGCGATACCGGTACTGAACAGCAATAGGCCCGGTTTGGGTGAATAACCGGCCGAGCGCAACACCACCAGTCCGGGAAGATTCTGCGATACCAATGTCACCAGGAACAGTGGCAGTGCCAGGCTCAGGATGGCGCTTGGCGCAAACTCAGGGGCCAGCGGCGATAACACGCCAAACATCGCCCCAGGCGGCAACGCCGTGATATCCCCGCGCAACAGGGTCAGTGCCATACCCGCGATCAGCACCAGCAACAGCGCGTACAGCGGCGCCCACTGTCGTGCCAGAAGAAACACCATCACTACCAGGCCTACCAGTGCCGGATCCTGCGCTCCCAGTCCAAACAATTGCAGACAAAATGGCAGCAGTACTCCGGCCAGCATGGCCGAGGCGATTGAGGATGGAATCCGCTCGGCCCAGCGTCCCAGCACCGGGATCAGTCCCAGCAATGCCATCATCAGCCCGCTGAGCAGAAATGCACCCAGCGCAGTTGGCCACGACAGCCCCGGGGAACTGGCCGCCAGCAGTGCTGCTCCCGGTGTTGACCAGGCCAGTACTATGGGCATACGCAGTTTCAGTGATAAGGCAGCCCCGGTAAT